>JBGTIB010000020.1:0-4920 GCA_041745875.1 Flavobacteriales bacterium
AATGTCGTGTGTACTCAACTTCCAGCCGGCGTACACGGATCCCGCACCTCCGATCACGGCACCGTAGGCAATGATGTACACACCACCCCTCTCCGAAGCTAGGGCGTAGGTCAGTATCGTGACCGAAAGACCGATCAGGAACAAGAGACTTCCTCCGATGATCAATTGCCGTCCTCGCTGAAGGTCGCGCTGTCGACCGCGTGCGTTCGACACAGCATGATCCATCGCCCGCACCATATCGCGTACCTGTACTTCATCGCTACTCCGCTCCACCAATTCCTTTCGAATAGCGGACATATCCCGTCCAGCGATGTGCTCCCTCGCGTACCTGCCGATATCAGCCTGCTCATTCGGACCCATATTCCCTTACAACTTCACCACCTCCGCGTCCGCCAGCGCTTTGTACAGCTTGTTGGCCGTGGCCTCGCTGATGTTCACCAGTGGCAGGCGCATGGTATCGCCACAGATGCCGAGCACCTTCAGCACATGCTTGATACCGCCGGGATTGCCTTCGGCGAAGAGCAGGTCGATGACCTCGATGAGGCGCAGGTGTTCACGGCGCGCAGTGGCCAGATCGCCTTTCAGTGCAGCGTGTACCATGGCGCTGAACTCGTTCGGCAGGGCATTGCCAACCACACTGATCACGCCTTCACCACCGAGTGCGATGATCGGAAGGGTGAGCGCATCATCGCCGCTGATGAGCATGAAGTCCTTGGGACGGTGCTTCAGGATGCGGCCCATCTGGTCCAGGTTGGCGCTGGCCTCCTTGATGGCGATGATGTTCTTGAAGTCCCTCGCGAGCCGAAGCGTGGTATCGGCCGTCATGTTGCTGCCGGTACGACCGGGCACATTGTATAGGATGATCGGCCTCAGGCTGGCTTGCGCGATGGCCTTGTAGTGCTGGTAGATCCCTTCCTGTGTAGGCTTATTGTAGTAAGGGCTCACGCTGAGGATCGCGTCGACGCCGTCCATCTCGAAGCTGTTCAGCCCTTCGATCACAGCAGTCGTGTTGTTGCCTCCACAACCCAGCACCACCGGCACACGGTTGCGCACGAAGCCGATCGTCTGTGCGAGCAGTTCGTGTTTCTCCGATGTGGTGAGTGTGACACTTTCGCCGGTGGTGCCCATGGTCACCACGTAGTCCACACCACCTGCGATCTGGTGGTCGATCAGTCGCTCCAGGCCTGCATAGTCGATCTGGCCGGTGGAGCGGAACGGTGTTACGAGTGCGACCCCGAGGCCGCGGAAACGGTTGTCCATGTGTGCATGGCCGCGGGCGCGGCGATCTAGTTCAGGGAAGGTTCGGGTTTGCCGTTCACCATCATCAGGTAATGGTGCATCTGCTGGATCAACTGGGGCAGGCTCTGTGATCCGGCCATGTCGATCATCATGTCCAGGATACGCTTGTTGCCCTCACTGAGGCGGCCTACTTTGAAACGGGCGCGGCTCTTCGCCACGATATATTGGATCGGCAGGCGATCCTTCAGTGTGAGGTCGATGATGATGTCGTACTCCTCGGCCATGAAGTTCTCCACCGTGTTGCCCGCAGGAATGCGGTACCAATTGAGGTCCTTCTGGCAGATGGCGTCGAAATTGAGCCTGGCGTGCAGGAAGTGGGGCAGCACTTTGTCATCGAAATAACCCAGGGCCATCACCTTGCTGATGCCTAGTTCCTCCTTGATGCGTTTGACATAGTTGCGGACCTGGTTGTGCGCGGCCTCGTCGTCCACCACGTACACGATGGCCACCTTGCGCGCCATCCCGATGTTACGGGCAATTGGTTTGCGGTCGGTGGGCAATTCGCGCAGCAGCCTGCGGAAACCCAACCATTCCTTGATGCGATCCAACAGTTTCATCCTTCGATCATGCGCTTGAATTCCTCCTCATCGATCACCGGCACACCGAGCGCTTCGGCCTTGGTGCGTTTGGCCGGCCCCATGTCGGCACCTGCGACCACATAGCTGGTCTTGCTGCTGATCGAGCCCGACACCTTGCCTCCGTTCATCTCGATGGTTTCCTTGATGCCATCGCGGCTGAAGTTGCGGAAAACACCCGACACCACGAAAGTGGAACCCTTCAATTTGTCCCCGCTCACCTTCAACTCCGACGGGTCAAGTGCCAGGTGCAGCCCATAGGCACGCAGCCTTTCGAGTATCACGCGGTTCCCCGGTACAGCGAAGAAATCCACGATACTTTCCGCGATCACCGGTCCCACTTCATCCAAAGCGGTAAGCTCCTCCTTGCTCATGGACATGAGCTTGTCGATATCGCCCACGGCCTGGGCGACCTTCTTCGCCACGGTCTCGCCCACATGCCGAATTCCGATGGCGAACAGCACCCGTTGGAAGGGTACAGAACGGCTCGCGGCCACGCCCTCCACCACCTGATCCGCGCTCTTCTCACCCCATCCCTTTCCCAAGGCCAATAGTTGCTCCTTGCGCAGGTCATACAGGTCGGCGATGTTCCTGATCAAGTCCGCGCGGAAAAGCAACTCCACGGTCTCGCCGCCGAGACCTTCGATGTCCATGGCCTTGCGCGAGACGAAGTGTTCGATCCTGCGCGTGATCTGCGGCGGACATTGGTGTTCGTTGGGGCAATAGTGCTGGGCCTCCCCTTCCAGGCGGATCAGGGCCGTGTCGCACTCTGGACATCGCTCCGGGAATACCACAAGTGCAGCACCTGCGGGTCTTTGCTCCATCATCACACCGGTGATCTTCGGGATGATCTCACCTCCCTTTTCCACATGTACAAAGTCTCCGATATGCAGGTCCAGCTTGGCGATCTGGTCGGCGTTGTGCAGGCTGGCCCGTTTCACCGTGGTACCTGCCAACAGCACGGGTTCCAACTCGGCAACCGGTGTGATGGCGCCCGTTCGCCCCACCTGGTAGATCACTTTGTTCAAACGCGTTACGGCCTGTTCCGCGGCGAATTTGTAGGCCACGGCCCAACGGGGGCTTTTGGCGGTGAGGCCGAGTTCGTCCTGCACGTCCAGGTCATCCACCTTGATCACCACGCCATCGATGTCCACCTCCAGCCCCCGCCGTTCCCGGTCCCAATGGTCGATGAAGGCCATGATCCCCTCCAGATCGGTGGCGCGTTCAATGAACCGTCGCTTCGTATCGGGAGCCTTGAAGCCCCATGATGCGGCCAGACGCAGATTCTCGAAATGGCTCCGTGTGGGAAGGTCGTCACCCTGCACACCATAAATGAAGTTGTCCAATCCACGCCGCGCCACTTCCTTCGGATCCTGCAGTTTCAACGTTCCTGCGGCCGTGTTGCGCGGATTGGCGTAGAGTTCCTCGCCATCGGCAAGACGACGTGCATTGAGCTTTTCGAAGACCTGGCGGGTGAAGACCACCTCACCGCGCACCTCGAAGGTGTCCGGCCATCCGGTGCCCTGAAGCGTGAGCGGTATGGCGCGCACCGTACGCACATTCCCGGTGATGACTTCGCCCTGCTCCCCATCGCCCCGCGTGACCGCCCGTGCCAACCGGCCTTGCTCGTAGCCCAGGCTGATCGCCACACCGTCGTACTTGAGCTCCATCACATAGGTGGTATGTCCGATCTCCTTTTCCACCCTTGCGACGAACTCCGCCACTTCCTCCCGGCTGTAAGTATTGCTCAATGAGCGCATGGGCCAGCGATGGGCCGCTGTGGGAAAATTCTTCGTGATGTCGCCACCGACCCTTTGCGTGGGACTGTTGGGGTCGGCCAGGTCGGGGTGCTCCGCCTCCAGTTGTTCCAACTCCTTCAGCAGGAAGTCGAACTGCTGATCGCTGATGAGCGGATCGGCCAGGACATAGTATCGGTGGTTGTGATGCTCCAGCTCCTTGCTGAGTTCCTTGATCCGCCTTGCCGCCTGTTCGCGCTCCATCATCGTTCGGCATGAATGAAGCGATCGTTACCGCTCAGATCCTTGATCACCTGGACACTGGCGTAGCCCATGCGCTCCACCATCAGCCCGACCGACTTTGCATGGAGGTAATGTGCTTCGAACCATAGCCCACCTCCGCCGGGAAGCCCTACGAACGCCAATTCCGCGATGCGCCGATGGAAGTTCATGGGGTCGTCGTCGTCCACGAAAAGGGCGAGATGCGGTTCATGTCCACGCACCTGTTCGCTCAGTGAAGCACCTTCGGAGCGCGGCACGTAGGGCGGATTGCTCACCACCAGGTCGCAGCCCGGAGGAAGCATGAAGTCGGGATCAAGCACATCTGCGACGCGCATCTCCACCTCCAGGTCATTGTGCCTGGCATTGATGCGGGCGATGTTCAGCGCGTCTTCCGAAATATCGCAGGCCAACACATGCGCCGTAGGGAAAGCGCGCTTCAGGGCGAGGGCGATGCAGCCACTGCCCGTACCGATGTCAACGATGGAGGTCGGGACCGCACCACTTGCGATGATGCGCTCCACCAGTTCCTCCGTTTCGGGCCGTGGGATCAGCACGCCGGGGCCGACCTTCAGATGCAACCCGTGGAACTGCACCGAACCAAGCACATACTGCAAGGGTTCGCCCGTGGCGAGTCGCTCCAAGGGTTCGTACACCTTGAGCAGTTCACTTTCACTGAGCGATGCCTGCCGGCGCAACTCAAGCTGGGCCGTGTCCCAACCGAGGCGATCGTGGAATACAGCCCGCGCGATGGCGCGCACTTCGCCCGCCGCATAGCGGTCCGAGAGACTGCTGCCATAGAGTTCGAGTACCGTGTTGACCCGGTTGTCCGCCGTGCGCATGGAAGCGCAAAAGTAGGTCGCACCATCACGCACATCGTGGACGGTGCAACAGTGCCATCGCCTGTCGGATGAACGGCCGCGTACCGGACCTTTGCCGCCGATGGATGTCCACACCACCTTCATGCAGCGCGCCCTGCGGTCGGCCAGGCTGGGTGCGGGCCTGGTGGCGCCCAACCCGATGGTGGGCGC
>JBGTIB010000021.1:0-14370 GCA_041745875.1 Flavobacteriales bacterium
CCCACGATGTCGCTGAAGGAACCTGGTGGGCAGGCCGTGCATTGCGTCTGGCCGGTGCTTGCGTTGGCGAAACCAGCAGCGCAAGGCACGGATACCAGTCCATCAGGACAGAAGAAACCCGCAGGACAAATGGTGCAGGCCGTGATCACATCGTTGCCACCGATATCGGTGATGGTGGCGAAGTAGCCCAGCTCGCACGCGCAGGTGTTCTCATTGAAGTCCGCGATGCCGTTCACGGCCAGAGGACAATCATCCTCATCGTCGCAGATACCGTCGCCATCCGTGTCATCGGCCACGGTAATGTCGAAGGTGCAGCTGTTGCTACAGCCCACGCCATCCGTGTAGCTGTAGGTGATGGTGTGTGTACCCGCACCCGCCACACCCGGATCGAAATTGCCATCGCCCACCCCAGCACCGCTGTAGGTTCCACCCGATGGGCTTTCGCCGCTTAGCACGAAGGACGCATCATTGATGCACACGCTCTGCGCACCAGGGCAGCTTACGGTAGGTAGCGGGTTCACGGTGATGGTGGTGGAGGCGCTGTTGGTGCAACCATTGCCACCAGTGAAGGTGTAGGTGATCAACTGGGTGCCCGCGCTGGGGGAGAATTGGTCTCCAGTGACACCGGTGCCGCTCCAAGTGCCGCCTGAAGGTGAGCCCACCAGGTCGATATCCGCCGCATCGTCGCATACAGGACCATAGGTACCGGATGTGACCACCGGAGCCAACAAACCGTTACCGGAAACCGACTTGGTCACATCAAGCGCACCACCGCCTGCGACCGTAATGGTGCCGTTGTAGTCCACCTCTGCCGTGGGTGTGAAGCGCACCCAGATCTGTTGCGCATAGTTGCCCCCGGGTTGGCCAAGGTTGAGCGTTGGGGTGTAGGGTCCATCGATCGCTGTTGCATACGAATAGCCCGAAACGGCCGACACCGTAACATTGGAGGTGTTCAGGTTATCACCCGTGATGGTGAAACTCTGTGCAGGTGTCGCATTGGTGCACACCGCTCCGAAGTTGAGGGCACCACCGCTCAAGGTCAATTCACCACCCACCTTGATGTTGTCGATCGCCAGTGTGGGGTGATTCGCCGCCGATGAAGTACCAGAGACCGTTTGGGTGACCCAACGTAGTTGGACCACTGCCTGGTTGTTGCAAGCGATCGGTAGAACAACGGCGCGGTTTCCGGTCCCTATTGGATCGGTGCCGCTTATTTGCGTTGGACTGGTCGGATTCTGGTATTCCGTGATACCAGTGGCAGTGAAATTCCCCGTTGTACCTACCCTGTATTGCAAGGTCAACCCCATGACGCGTTCCGAATTGATCCGTACGGTCATGGCATCGTATTCGACCCTGACGTCGCTATACCCCGTGGTGTTCACAGCCAGGACCAGATATGCGTTGAAGCTTGTGTTCTTGCGTGGCCCGAGCTTGCCATTCAAATTGTATACGGCTTCGCCCGCCGTGGTGGCAGCAGTGGCATTGGGTGTCAGGGCCAGATCTCCAATACCTGGCGCGAGCTGGAATCCCCCTCCCGTGGAATGTGACCCGATGCCTCCGGTCCAGCCCTGCCAACCTGCGGGGTAGGCTGTAGCACTATGCGGGAGTGTGGAAAAGTCCTGCCTGTAGGGCAGTGCTTGTGGCGTGGGGTTGGTCTGTGCCCAAAGCAGTGCAGGGCTCACAGCGCCGAATAGTGCCGCAAGGAGGAACAACACCGGCCATGGGGAGTGCTGTCGGGAAACGTACATCGTCGATCCTTTGGTCATGGCGAAATGGGGGTTGGGATGGAATTCGCTTCGTTCGTTCTATGTGCGTGAACAACACTGGTAGGTCATTCGACAACGGGTAGCTTGAAGGTCCAACGATCGGTGGCAGTGGTCACGACCAGGAGGTACACGCCGCGTGGCCAGGCCTCCGTGTTGATCTCCGACCGTGGCGTTCCACCTGCCACACGACGGTTCAACAGCACGTTGCGGCCAGCGGCATCGAACACCTGCAGGTCCATGGGCTCGCCCAGGTCCGACTCTACGACCAAGGCACCAGGCCTGCTCCAGGCACGCAACTGTTTTCCAACTTGTTCTTCCACAGAGATCTCCAGTACGCCATTCCCGGTAACGGGCACGGGATCGGTGGTTCCACCTCCGGTGATCACGAACGCGATGTTGCCATTCTGGGGACCCTCTGCGGTCGGCGAGAATCGCACGTACACGGGTGTCGAAGGGATGGAGGTCGTGGTGAAGGGGATCTGTACCGAAGCGGAGAAGGTGGTATTGTCCAGGCTCAAGCGGTACTCACTGCCCGGTGGGTTGTTCACAGTGAGGACCCCCGGAGCGCCAACGATCCCACTGGCACTTACCAGCATCACCTGTTCGGCACTGGTGGTACCCACAGGCACATCTCCAAAGGCCAGGCTTGCGGGTGTGGCTGTCACTACCGGCCCTCCACCTGAAACACCCGCAACAATGATGTCATCCAAGCGGATGGCACCAGAACCGGCATTCTTCCTGAAACGAAGTCCGAGGTTGGGCACCGCAGGCAGGGAACCGGCGGCCAGCGTGATCTGGCGCCAACCGCCCGTGCCAGCACCTGTTGGTTGCGGCGGTATGGGTAGCGGTACATAGCCTGTGGTTCCCACGATGTAGAACACCGTGAACTCGGACATGTCGCTGCTTGACAATTGCTTGTGCGCACCGAAGCTCAAAGTGATGTCCGAAAAACCCTCGGTATTGATATCCCCGATATCCAGGGTGTACTCGATCTGGTTCTGGAAAAGGACATTCCCACCACCGGATGCCCCGGGGTATCCGGCGCTGTTGGTGGCATTGTCCACCACGGCATTTCCGGAGTAGTTATACACGCCAGTGTTCTGGAAGGCATGCGCGGCAATGGAGGTCTGTGCGGCAGGGTTGCCCATGTCCTCGCTCATGATCACGGTTTGGGAATGCCCCGCGATCGCAAGGCAAACGAAGAAGCTGGCCGGAAGGAAGTATCGAATGTTCATGGATGCCAATGGGCGTTTATGGGCCCCGGGAACTAATTCCTGGAGCGGAACTAATGAAGGATAAGGTTAAGGGGTCGGTCAGGGATCGCCCAAGCCGATCTTACACAGATCCCCAGCCGTTTGATAAGTGGTACAGGCAACGATGGTCAAGCCAGAGCGGCAAGAAGGTCCGCCCTGTGTCTGCGCGACACGGGGACCTGCGTACCATCCAGCATCTCCACCATCAACTCGCGCTTGTCGTGTACAACCTTTATCATGCCCATGTTCACAACGTGCGAACGGTGGATGCGCATGAACAAGGAGGGTTCCAGGTGGATCTCGAACTGCCGCAGGTTGTAGGAGGAAAAGTGGCGCTTGGCACCCACATGGATGTGTGTGTAAGCCCCCTCCGCTTCGAGGCGAACGATATCGGCCATCCGCACGAATACGGCGCCTTCCGTGGATGGTATGCGCAAGGTCTGGCCAACTGTCCGATCGTTGTTCGGGCGCTGTCTGGCCACGATGGGGTCGCGCTCCAGCAGCTCCTTCACCTTGGTCACCGCGAGACGAAGGCCCTCCGGGTCGACAGGCTTCAACAAGTAGTCCGTGACCGAGTAGCGGAAGGCCTTTACGGCATACTCCGGGTGTGCCGTCACGAGGATCACGTGTAAGCGACGGTCATCGATGCGCTCCAAAAGGTCGAAGCCTGTGGCGCTTGTCAGGTCCACATCCAGGAAGACCAACTGGGGGCGCTTGTCGGCAATGGCCTGGATCGCTTCGTCCACGTCCTCCGCCTCTGCAACGATGCGCACCTCCGGGCAGTGTCTTTCTATCAAGCGGCGCAGCACCGCGATCGCCTTGGCTTCATCATCGATGAGGATGGCGTCAAGGGTGGCGGCACCGGAGGCCTCAGCACGTTCCACTTCCACAGTAGCTGGCATGGTGGTCATATCAAAGTTTCTATGGGCACCTCAACGGAAACACGTGTTCCCAGGGGCTTTCCGAGTTCATCCACAAGATCTTCCGTGACACAGGCCAACTGGATGCCGTGCAGGGCACTGAGCGATTCCATGCGCTCACCAATGATGGTGGTTGCCACCGGATCATGGCCATTGACACTTGTGCCGATGTCCTTGGCCGCATCCCGGCCGATTCCATTGTCGCTGACGGTGCATACGAGGGTATTGCCGCGCGGGGCGAAACGCACCTGCACCAAGGCCTCCCCTTTCTTGTGCCGGATGCCATGCTTGATGGCGTTCTCCACAATGGGTTGCACCAACATGCCGGGGATGCGCACACGCGCCATATCGATCTCCGGATCCACCTCGATGGTGTAAGAGAACTTGTTCTCGAAACGCATCTGCTCAAGCTCGAGGTAGAGGCGTAACATATCCACCTCCTGTGTCAGCGGAATGACGGGTGAGCGGGACTGTTCCAGGATGGCGCGAATAAGCCGGGTGAACTTGTTGAGGTAGACCTCCACTGCGGCCATGTCGTTCAGCCCGGCGTAGTACTGGATGGAGTTGAGCACGTTGAAGATGAAGTGCGGGTTCATCTGTGCCCGCAAGGCTTTCTGCTCGGTCTCCAACAGCCTCCGCGCAAAGGCTGCCTTGCGTTTCTGAGCCCTAAGTCGCAAGGCGATCCAAGCGAACACAACGAAGAGCACGAAACCTCCGATAAGGTAACGTTGGGTGGCCCGTTGCCGGTCGATGCGCGCTTCCTGCAGGGCCCTTGTTTGATTGAGCAACTGCAGCTCATTGTCCTTCAGCTGCAATTCGTTGTCCTTCATGGTCGCTTCGTAGCGCGCCTTCAGCACGGCGATGCGTGTGCTGCTTTCCTCGTTGAACAGCGAATCCTTGTATGCAGCGTACTGCACGTGGTTCTCATAGGCACGCTTGTGGTCGCCCATACCGCTGTACGCTTGCGCCAGCGCCCCGAAAGCGGCTGTGATCCCCTTCTTGTATCCGGAGCTTTGTGCTGCAGATCGCGCAAGCTCCAGCACCTGTCGGGCACCTGCATGATCATCGCTTTTCAGCAGCACCTCGCCAATGTGTTGGTTTGCGTCGGTCATTACCAGCGGGTCGCCCACCTCCTGGTTGACCTGCAAAGCCTGCCGGAACCGGCGCAGGGCATCCCGGTCCTGGCCCTGGACTTGATGAAGCTCCCCAAGCTTCAAATAGGACTTTGCCTCACGTGGTCGATCCCCGATCGCGCGCTGTATCTCCAAGGCCATCAGGTGCTTTTGCAAGGCACTGTCGTAGTCCTGCTGTGCGGTGTGGCAGGACCCGATGGCGCTGTATGCCAGGGCCATCTTCGATCGATCGCCGATGTCCTCGAAGATCTCCAGCGATCTGCGGAAATGCACCAACGCATCATCCACATCGCCGCGCACCAGGTAGGTGTTACCGATGTTGGAGTGGATCACGCCTTCACCGAACGCATCCTTGATCTCCGTGGCCGTCGAGAGGGCATTGAAGTAATGGTCCAGCGCTTTGGCATGGTCGCCCCAACGCTCGGCGATATCACCCATGTTGTTGTGGAACTTGACCGTACCGGAACGGTCGCCGAGCGCTTGGGACAACTCATGTGCCGCCCGGTAGTTCACGATCGCATCCTGCACATTCCCCAATGCCAGGTGGACCACACCGAGGTTGTTATGGGAACTCGCGAGGCCCACGCGATCATTGATGTGCTTCCGCAGTTCAAGTGCCTTCAGGTGGTCCTGCAAGGCGCGCTCATGATCGCCTTGTTCAGCTCTGATGTATCCGATGTTGTTGTAGGAGAGCGCCAGGCGCACCGTGTCCCCCAGTGTTTTCCGCAGTTCAAGGACCTTGAGGTTCAAGTCGAGGGCCGGGCCAAAATCGCCCTGCTGCAAATGGATGGTGCCGATATACCACAGTGCCGATGCGATCCCCATCGTATCCGCCAGTTCCCGCGACAATGCGAGGTAGCGTTCCAGTTCGGGAAACGCTTCGGCATAGTTGCGCGCCTTCATGGAACAGATCCCCCGCCACTCGTGAGCACGCGCCGTGTAGCGCTTCAATTGGTCCAAGGTGCTTGCTTGCCACGTCTGCCCGCTTGCGAGTTTTGCGGCCAGCCCGATCTGCTCGGCGACGTACTGCTGCATCTCGGCGCAACGCCCTGCTGCATGGAATGCTTCGTTCAAGGCATCCAATATCCGCAGTCCGGCCGTGTCCTGTGCAGCTGCTCGATACTCCGCAAGCAGAGAGTCCGCCCGCCCTGAATTTCCGTGCACCACCCCACCGGGTAATAGCCCTAATGCAACAAGCAGTGTACCCACAAGCCAGGCGACGGAACGGCACCTGCTCAGCGAAGAGTTGCTCGGACTATTGGATCCACTGTTCATGTGGTCTTGCTTCCGCACCAAGTTAGCTGCCTTGGTGCCATGGCGAAGGATGTCGATCCGTGGTCTGCTTTTCGGAACGATACCAGGCGCTGTGGTCATCAACGCAGCAGGACCACATGGCCGATCCGTTCCAAGGTCTCCGTATCGGAGGCCGCATGCGCTGTCAATCGCCATGTATAGACACCGTCCTGCACAGCGCCGTTCCGCATACGGCCATCCCAGCCTTCGTTGGCATTGCGGCTCCGGAAGACCTCCTCACCCCAACGGTTGAATATGCTCAGGTCATAACGTTCCACATCGTGCCCGAGCAGCACAGGAATGAAGACATCGTTGATACCGTCACCATTGGGCGTGAATGCGTTCGGCACATGCATCCGGAAGTCCTCCTGGATGAGGATGCTCCTGCACAAGAGATCTTCGCAGCCTGCTGCACTGCTGGCCACAAGACAAACTTCGAACAGGCCCGGCTCAACGCCGCTCACGTCCAACGCGGGATCACTGAGGGTGGATGTGGATGGTGTTCCGGCGGAAAAGGTCCATACGTAGCTATCAGCACCGCTGGTGGTATTCGTGAAGCTGACTGTCTGTGCTGATGAGGGGACAGGGTCGGGCGTGGCAAGGAAATCCGCCTGCGGGATCGGATCCACACAGACCACATCGGGGAGTGTGAGCAGTGTGGTACACCCCGCAACGGATACGGACAGCGTAACATCATAACAACCGGGTGCCGTGTAGGTGTGTACCGTACCCGCACATGCGGTGGAACTGGAACCATCGCCCAGGTCCCAGACGCAGGAAGTGCCGGCCTGCGGTGTGGAGATCAAGAAGGAAACAGCCAGTGGTGCACAGCCGGTGCCTGGCGCCGTGGTGAACTCCGCCACGGGCACGGGAGCTATGGTCACTTCGGCAGTAAACGTATCGCTGCACCCGAGGTCGTCCGTTACCGTATGGACCACGGTGTAGGTCCCGGCTTCGGCATAGCTGTGAACAACAACGTTCCCCGAGAGGGTTGTTCCATCACCTGTATCCCACGTCCATTGGGAAGCATTGGAAGCTGTGCTTGTGAATATGGACACATCACCCTGGCAGGCCGTGCCTCCGGTGAAACCGGCCACCGGACCCAGGGAACCATCCACAAGTGCTACTGCGGTGGAACTACATCCATTCGCATCCGTGATGGTCACGGTGTAGGTCCCCTCAAGTAATCCAGTGGCCGTGGCCATGCTTTGGACCGGGTTCGTATCCCACACAGGGGACAATGTGCCTGTTCCGCCGGTAGCCGTTGCTGTCGCCGTCCCGTTGGCTGTTCCACACGAAGCTGCTGTAGTGGTCACTTCGATCACGATCGGGGCTGGTTCCGAAACGGTGACAGTTGTACTGCTTGTGCAACCATTCGCCTCCGTAGCGGTCACCGACCAGTTGCCTGCTGGAAGCCCCATGGCATTGGCGGTGGTCTGCACCGGGTTCGTATTCCAGGCATACACCACGGGCTCTGCACCGCCGGTAAGCGTGGCGCTGGCACTACCGTCCGCAAGCCCGTTGCAGGTGGCATCCAGTGCCGATGTTCCAAGCAGGCCAGCACCCGGCGAAACGATGTTGGCACCCTGCTCGGCCGTGCAACCATTTGCATCGGTGACCGTGACAACATAAGCCCCGGCACCCAGGTCCACGGCGGTGGCAACGCTCTGCACCGGCGTGGTGTTCCAAGCAAATGTGTATGGCCCTGTACCACCCGATGCCGTCACCGTGGCACTGCCGTCCGCCTGTCCGCAGCTGGTATTCGTTGCGTCCATCGTCAATAACAAAGGATCAGCGTCCTCCACGATCACTTCCGCAGTGGAAGTGCATCCGTTGGCATCCGTGGTGGTCACAACATAGGTACCCGCTGCAAGACCCGCAACGGAATTGCCCATCTGTGGCGGAACCGTATTCCAGCTGTGTTGAAAGGGCGCTGCTCCTGTGCTGGGCGATATTGTGGCGGCACCATCGGCATCCCCGGGACAGGAAACCGCCGTGGACGTGGTGGTCACTTCCGGGGCATCCAACACCACAACAACGGCTTCAGCGGTCACTGCCGTTCCATTCGCATCGGTGACCGTTACCGCATAGGTCGTCGTCACCGTAGGGCACACCGGATGTGGACCCGGACCATCAGGTACTCCGTTGGACCAAGCGTAAGTATATGGCGGCACATTGGCGTTCTCAATGGTGGTCAGCAGGTCGACACAGCCGCCAGGGCAGGTCTGTCCACCCGTAGCAGTAACGATGTGGGCACAAGGATCCACCACAATGGTCACCTCCACCGTATCGGATACAATGCCACAGGTTCCAAGCGACTCGGAAACCACCGCATAGGTGGTGGTCTCCACCGGACTTACGGTGAATGGTCCTGGGCCGTTGCCGATGGATGGGATCCAGGTGTAGGTGCCGCTGCCTCCCGAAGCTTCAAGTGTTGCGCTGGCGCCACAGGTGAGCGACGTGGAACTGGCATCCAGTTCCAAGGGCGTGGTATTCAAGGGGCACACCTTGGAGAGCGTGAGGTTGTCGATGATGAGATAGCCGTTGTTGAAGTTGCCACCTGTAGCGATGGACGTATTGGCATCATCGCGGAAATTGCCGATCACGATCCAGGTCTCGCCACCAGTTGCGCAGAACGTTCCGGTGCGCTGGACACAGGTATTGATGAGGTCGCCATCTTCCAGCTGCCAGTAGGGGGTGGCATTCACGACACTGCCCGGACCGAGGAATGAGGCACCATTGTTCATGGTCGTAATGTCCACCAATTGGTCCGTGAACCAGATGCCAAGGCCATTGTTCGGCTGTTGGGTACCGCCACTACCTTTCTTTACCCACACGGTGAAGCAGTACTCCGCACCGGCCTCAAGGGGAGCGAGGAGCTGGCTTTGTACGTACTCCCTTCCGTTGTTCCCGACCCGTGTGAAGAAACCCACCGACCCTGCGCCGGAACCACAATTATTCGTGGAATTCCCAAAGCAGGTGCTATTGAAATTGTCCGGGGTGATCCCGTTCTGCGCGCTATTGACCCCTGCTATTCCGAACCAGTCCATCACCGGGCTCTGGTCGATGTAGAGCTGGCCGTTGTTGATGGTGGTACACACCGGGGTGGTAAGCTCGAAGTCGGGATTGCTCAGCAGGTTGCCACTACAGGGATCGGTACACTGGGCATGCACCCCGATCGCTACAAGAAAGAACATCAAGGGCGTCGACCACCGCACGACGCGCACTTGGGAATGGAATATGAATGACCGGGTTCGGCTTGTTACCATGGTCCCTGTTGGCTCCCGCGTTCGGGAAATTAGCCGTTCAGCAGCTCACCCAGGATCATCCATTTGGCAGCCCATGACCTCCATTTGATAAGCGGACCGAGCCATGCCAGCGAGGACCCTGATGGAATGCAGCTGGCGGTCCGTTCAAGAATTTTCTATCAACGCAGCAGCATATGCGGGCATCACTCGAACCAGCCCGCGGTGCTACTGCCGCAGCAGGCGAACGACCGTGCGGTACTCACCAAGGGAAAGCTCGATGAAGTAGACCCCTGAGACCGGGGGTGCCAGGGCGCCCAACTGAAAGCTGAAGTGTCCCTGGTCGACGGAGAAAGAGGTGTTGCCAAGTGCTTGACCTACAGCATTGCTGAGCAGCACTGACAGTGTTCCTGAGGAAGGTGCGTCCAAAAGCACTGTAGCATCCGTGGAAAAGGGGTTGGGCCAAACAGAGGTTTCCGTAAAGCCCCCCTTCCCGTACTCGAGCGCGATCACTGGGGAAAGGGAGGAAGTACCATCGAGGTCAACCTGCCGCAGTTGGTAGTAGTAGGTACCACGCTTGTGCGGCCGGTCATCAACAAAATGATACTCCAACAGGGTCCATGATGTGCCCGCACCGCTTACCCGGCCAAGGGGATGTAGTTCCTCCCAAACACCATTGCCCGAACCGGAAGCAAGCAATTCAAAGTAGGCGTTGTCCCGCTCGCTGGCCGTGGTCCATTGCAACAAGCCATCGTTGCCCATGGCTCTTCCGCTGAAGCTTAGCAAAGTGATGGGCAACGGATTCTCACTTGAAACGGATGCAAGTGTGAAGGGCCCGAAGAGGGAGTTGGGGCCGGATGTGACGGTCCCTGCATTCACATCGCCGGTAGTGCCCGTGTTACCGCGATCGAACCACGAGGGTATGGAAGCCAGGGCGTTCCAGTGCGCAACCCGCAGGTCGGCCAGATCGGTAACACCACAGCTGTTGATGTCCCAGCTAAGGGTGACATTCCGTGGGTGGGTTCCGACCTCGCGGTCCAAGGTCCAGTACTCGCACCGGCTCACATGATCGAGGGGCGCGTTCACGATCACGTTGTAGGGTGGCTCGGGGTCCGCATCGAAATACTCGGCCACGAAGGATTCGATCGAAAGGCTTCGGCCCAACTGGATGTTGTCTATCGCGAAGGACTTCGCACTCGCTATACCGTCGCCATCGTTGCGCCACCGTATCCCGATGCGTGCGTTGGGATTGTTGTTCAGCGCGTTGGCCAGGGCGGCGGGAGGTCCTCCGCTCGTACTGAAGCAATTGCTGTTATTGAAGTCGAGAACGAAGACCCACGCGCTTCCATCAAATGCCCAGAGGGAGGCCATATCATCGTCGTCCGGGTTGCTTCCTGCTCGCCGGGCCATATAACCGAAGCTGGTGAGCACGGTGTTGGAGAAGTCCAGGATCGGGGACTCGGCCCTCAGATCGGTGATATTGCTGGGGCCATCATCGTAGAAGGCACCACAATCCTCCGATGGGCACACACCTCCACCGGAACGGGGGCCGATGTGCAGGGTCGGGTTCGTGCCAGCTCCGCCTGGACATGAATTCAAAGGACCCGATTCGGCATAGCTGATATACCATTGGTTGGAGGCTGACCCGTTGGCCCCGGTGGCGCTCACCGTCCATGTGCCGAAGTTGGTGGTGTAGTCGTGCGCGTTGCATGCCGCAGCGCAATCACCGGCACTTCGGGAGAAGGTCTCCGTGATGATCCCGAGACTGCTGGGTGGGGGCACTGCGCTCATGCCCATCGGACGGTATAGCCCGCCCTTGCCCACGGGGAACGTAAAGCCGGCATTCCCCAATTTCTGGACCTTGCCCGTCACGAAACTGGAGTGCGACGCGTTCGTTGCACTGGCCGCGGTGTTGAGGATAACGCGGTGGGGAGTACCAGCGCTCAGCATGCGACCATTCACCAGATCCAAGTTGTTGTTCACTTGAATGGACATACCCAGGGTGATGTCATTGCTGCTTTTGTCGACCGTGAGCTGGTATGCAGTAAAATTCCCGGATCCTGAAATGGTCTGGGAGTTACCTCCAAGCAATGTGATGCGTCGGGCATTTGCACCAGCCCCATGTCCGATGGTACCATCACAGAGCACATTCCCCTCGACAGTAAATCCTGTTCCAGTAAGGGTAATTGACGACCCTGTACGGACGAAAAGATCGCCTTGAATCGGCATGGGCACTGCATTCGTGTTGGTGTAGCTCAGGGTGCTGGAATTGCCCCCCGTACCGCCAACATCCAGATCGCCCAATACGGTGGGGAAATTTCCCAACGCTGTGCCTCCGGAGAATACCACCGTGTAAGCTGCCGTATGGAAGTTCTCGATGAACAGGTTGGGGTACACCATGCCGACCGAAGTGGAGGACGGTATCAATGTGCCCAGACGTCGAAGGATCCAGGTCGACGTACCGGGTATGGCACCAATGCCACCTTCGTAGTTGTTCTGCCAATCAACGGCAGAGGCGGAACCGGTCTTGACGTATGTGCCATTGGGCCCAAGGCGCCATGTCGCGCCGACCTCCCATGTTGTGCTTCCAGTGCCTGTGCTTGCCAGGCCATCGGTCAAAGTGCCCTCCACATCGAGGTCGATCCCCATACCATTGGCGATCAACGGTACACCCGCCGCGAAGACCAATTCACCTCCGGACTGGACCGTAAGTTGGTCCATGGATGCATTGGCGGTCAAGGTGACCGTATGCCCACTACGAATGGAGATGGACGCCGCATACGCAGAAGGGTGGAACGAAGTGACCGACCAGGGTGCGGCACCAGTTGCAGAGGTTTCCCAGATGGCCACATCATGCCAATCCCCTGACGCGATACTTCGAAAGTGATCGGTCGAATTGGCAACGATCTGGATATCGTCGATTCGGGAGGTTCCTGTGGTAGCGATCGTTCCGGCATTCACACTGACATTGCTGGTCATGATCCAGCGGAGGAACACGGAAGCCTGGTTCTCACAAGCAACTGGAAGCGGTACTGAATTGACGGACCCGGAGAGGAAATTGTCCTGGACCACGATGGCGTTGGCACTCGGAACAGGGGTCCAAACCCCGACCGCACCAATGCGGTACTGAAGCGCGAAATTGCGCGGCCCTGTTCCTGAACTACGCTGCCTGGAAGAGATCTCCAAGTTTCCGTACCCCAGGGTGTTGATCTCGATCTGCCACCACTTCGCGTTCGCCCCGGCGTTCCAATTCGTAGCGTGCGCGCACAGCGTGGTGGCACCGACGAAGGTGAACCCCAAGGCCGAAGTTCCGCCTTGCGAACTGATCGACATTCCGTTGTTGGCAGGTGATGAAATGTCCACAACGGCATTGGCACCCGGGTTGGGGAAGTTCCACTCGGCGATGATCGGCTGGGACCTCCCACTGCCGCTGAGTGCAGCGGCAAGTAGCGTAAGGACCATGTGATGCCACAGGCGGGCATTGCAACCAGCGAGATGACAAAACCTCCGTTCCATTGACGATCTGTTCAAACTATGGACGAACATGGGATCGCTTCATTCAATGTCAAGGTCAACCCGGAAGTCCGAATCTAGCACCGGACGAAGCCTTCAGAAGGAACCAACCACCCCTCGTTTGGTGAGCGGTCAATGGGATCTTATAAGGGATGGTCGGGCCAGCTATTCACCTGAGCGAGGCACCTACTGGCAGTCCCTTAGCGCTGATGAGCCGGCCATGCTCATGCATGTTGAATCTGGGAAGAACCAGCATCAGGCATAGGTTTGGTCAGTAGCGCTGGCGACAGGATCTCCAAGCAAATACGGAACGCCACATGTGCGCAAGAACGAAAAGCCCCGGCCTTGAAGGACCGGGGCTTTCACTACGTATTCGTTCCGCTTACTGTGCGATCACCAGTCGCTCTGTCCAACGCTTCTCCCCTGCCGTGATGTTCACCAAGTACATACCCGTTGCGATCTCGCCGTTCAGTTCGATCACCGTTTTCAGATCGCGGTCATTCACAGGGATCTCGCGGGCGATCACACGTTTGCCGGTGAGGTCGTGGATGTCCACGCTTACGGTAATCACATCTTCGACGATCCCATCCAATGAGAGCCAGAACTGATCACCGCTGTTGGGGTTGGGCCAGATGCTGAGGCCACCGTTCTCTTCCATCGCGATGTTCTGCGTGCCATCCGTGGCAGGAGGCGCTTGGATCGTGAGCAGGCATACATCGCCCCACACACTGTCGGTGTCCAGCGGATCGATGCACCACGCACCGCCCTTGAAGGCACGCACGTCCACCTCGTAGGTCTTGCCTGGCAACAGGTGATCGGCCAGGGCCAGGCTCCAGGGGAAGTTGAGGATGTAGGTGTTGGTGGTGCGCACGATCTCCACGTTCTCGGCAGGGATCCGGAAACGCCACTGGTATTGGGTGGAACCACCCACCGGACGGGCGTATACCCGCTGCCCACCGATGAACTGGCGGAACTGGCCGCAGCTCAGGTTCACGTTACCGGGAATGTCCATCAACTTGGTGGGTGGGCATAGGGCCAGATCCTGGTCGCGCACGAAACGGCACGCGGGACCCCAAGCAGCATTGTTGCCCTGCACCCGGCCACGGACCCGAACGTTCATCAGATCGTTCTCGGGAATGTGGTTCGCAATTGCCCAGTTGTTGATCTTCAGGTGGCAGGTGCGCGTGGCGCCAACGTTCCCGAAACCATCGGTGATGTTGTGGCTGCGGAACTTGCGGAAGCTGTAG
>JBGTIB010000022.1:0-5173 GCA_041745875.1 Flavobacteriales bacterium
GCGCGTGGGAAGTGAGCGGCACACAGCCACAGGAGCATGCAACGGCCTGCTACGAGACCGCCACTTTCAACAACACCACCTGTGAGTGGGAGGTGAGCGGCACGCAGCCACAGGAGCCGACAACGGCCTGCTACGAGACCGCCACTTTCAACAACACCACCTGTGCGTGGGAGGTGAGCGGCACGCAGCCACAGGAGCCTGCAACGGCCTGCTACGAGACCACCACGTTCAACAACACCACCTGTGTGTGGGAGGTGAGCGGCACGCAGCCACAAGAGCCGACAACGGCCTGCTACGAAACGGCCACGTTCAACAACACCACCTGTGTGTGGGAGGTGAGCGGAACGCAGCCACAGGAGCCTGCAACGGAGTGCTACGAGACCGCCACATTCAACAACACCACCTGCGCGTGGGAAGTGACGGGGTCACCGGCACCGGTGATCACCACCACGGCATCCGCGTGTGACAGTTATGTTTGGGCGGTGAACGGAGCGACGTATACGTCCACTGGTGTCTTCACCTACTTCGAGGACTGCCAGGACTACGAGCTGGACCTGACGATCATTACCAGCACCTCGAACACCACCACCCTTACCGAGTGTGACAGCTACACCTGGGCGGTGAACGGTCAGACCTACACCCAGACCGGCATCTACACCAATGTAGTGGGCTGTGATACGGAGATCCTCGATCTCACGATCTTGATCTGCACCGTTTGCACGGATGTCACCCTGGAGATCAACACCGACCTGAGCGCATCGCAGACCACCTGGGAGATCGCAGTGGCCGGTTCGCCCACGGTCTTGTGCAGTGGCGGCCCCTATGTTGATGGATTCCAAGTGAACCTGACCGAGACCTGCTGCCTGCCCGATGGCTGCTATACCCTGACGGTTTTCGACAGCGGCGGCGATGGCATGGTGAACGGTTTCAACGGAGGTTACCAGTTGCGCAATGCGTCGGACAACCGCCGCATCATCGACAACAAGGCGAACGGCAACTTCGGCAGCACCAGCCAGATCACCGGCAACGCATACAGCTTCTGTGTGCCGATCGGCGATGATGAGCTGATCTACACCAGCTGCGACAAGTACTGGTGGAAGACCGCCGAGTTCATTGTGGCCACGGAGAACGCGGCGGTGAGCGCTGTGTGGGTCCCGAACGGTGCCAACAATGTGCAGAGCAACACCACCGGTTACGAGTTCTGGTTCTACAACCCCAACGGTGGTTATAGCTTCCGCAAGTTCCGCAGCCACAACATCAGCGATGGCATGGGTAACATCGGAGCCACGCGCACCGCACACATGAAGATCAACAACTGGGCTGTGGCGAACCACATCCCAGAGAACGATCTGATGAACGTTCGCGTGCGTGGCCGTGTGCTGGGCAACAATGAGCCATGGGGTCCTGCCTGCCGCTTCGTGCGCGATCAGGCGATGGCCCTGTGCCCACCCACCAAGCTGATGGACATCCCGGGTAATGTGAACCTGAGCTGCGGCCAATTCCGCCAATTCATCGGGGGCCAGCGCGTGTATGCGCGTCCTGTGGGTGGTGCCAACCAGTACCAGTGGCGCTTCCGGATCCCTGCCGAGAACGTGGAGATCATCCGCACCACCAACACCTACATCCTGAACTTCCCTTGGAGTGCCGCACTGGGCGACCCCCTGTTGCCAGGCAAGACCTACGAGGTGGATGTGCGTGCCTTCAAAGGCGGTGTATGGTGCATCGATCCGCTGAACCCAGACAGTTTGTGGGGTGATATGTGCCTGCTCACCATCCAGGCCCCGCCTGCAGTGGAGGGCACGCAGAACATCGCTATGGAGACCGAGGGTGGCCTCCACATCTGGCCCAATCCCAACAGCGGCGAGCAGTTCTGGTTGAACATGGACGCGATCGAGGAAAGTGTCCTCACTGTGGCCATCGACATCATGGACCTCACCGGCAAGCGGGTGATCGCCCGTGAGATCCCGGTGACCGACCGGAACCTGAACACCGTGATCGACCTGAACGGCGATCTGGCCACCGGCATGTACATGGTGAACATCACCGCCGGTGAGAAGCGTTGGACCGAGCGTTTGGTGATCGCCAAGTAAGCGGCCACCAGCACAAAAGCGGAAGCCCCGCCCCGATCATCGGGGCGGGGCTTTTTGCTGTTGAAGACATTTAAGACACGTGCCGGTCCTAGCGCTGCTCGTCGTCGTAGAGCAGGTAATTGGCGCGTACCTTCATGAACGCAACGAGGTCCTCCTGCCAGGAGGCCCGGATCGTCTCCTCGTCCTCACCTGCCACGATGCGCTTGCGCAGGTCGGGCCCACCGGCCAGCTTGTCGAAGAAGCCATTGGACAGGAAGAAGGACCCTTTGTCGGATGCCTCCCGGTACAGGCCAATGATCCAATGGAGCCTGACACGGCGGTCCATGCGACTGTGGAACGCACCGTACTCCGCCAGGTCGATGCCACGGCACAATTTGCCGTTGTGCGGTGGCTCCTTGGCACCCGGCATGGGCTGTGGCGTGAAGGTGAAATTCCCGAACGTATTGCCCGGGTAACCGATGCATTGGAAGGGCCGGTCGGTGCCGCGCCCCACGCTCACCACGGTCCCTTCGAACAAACCCAGGGAAGGGTAGAGATACACCGCTGACATGTTGGGCAGGTTGGGTGAAGGACGCACAGGCAACTCGTAGTGGATGCGGTGATCATATCCCTTGCATGGGATCACCGTGAGGTTGCAACGAACACGGTCCTTCAGCCATCCTTCCCCATCGATCATGCGCGCGAACTCCCCCACGGTCATGCCATGCACCAGCGGAACAGGATGCATGCCCACGAAGGAAGCGTGTGCCGGATCGAGGACCGGACCATCGACATAGAAGCCATTGGGGTTCGGGCGATCGAGCAGCACCACGGCCTTGCCCTGTTCGGCGGCGGCCTCCATCACAAGATGCAGGGTGCTGATGTAGGTGTAGAAGCGTACGCCCACATCCTGGATATCGAACAGCAGCACGTCGACATCAGCGAGCTGTGCCTGCGTGGGCTTTTTGTTGCTGCCATACAATGACACCAGGGGCAGTCCGGTGCGGGCATCGCGCTGGTCCTTCACGTGTTCACCCGCATCGGCATCGCCGCGGAAACCGTGTTCGGGTGCGAAGACCTTCACCACCTGAACCTTCAGGGAAAGCAGACTATCCACCAGGTGAGTGGACCCGATACGCCCCGTCGCGTTGGTCACCACTGCCACGCGCTTTCCCGCCAGCAGGGGGAGATAGGCCTCCGTGCGATCGGCACCCACAGAGATGTGGACCGGAGAGCGGGACACGAGGACCGCGGAGGGTTCCTGGGCGTGGACGCAACGCGAACCGAGCAGCAGCAACAGCGCCGCTATCTTCGCCTGCCGCTGGAACAGCATTCCTATCGTGGGTCCCGCACACTTCATCGCCCGTCGCATCCTTCGTTCGGAGGAGCAGAACCGTGCCGATGGGCTCTCGCGCCCGATCGTGGGCATCGCGGTGTTGGGCATTGTGGTGGGCATGGCGGTGATGATCCTTACGGTGGGGATCACGCGTGGTTTTCAGCGTGAGGTCCGGGCGAAGGTAACCGGGGCGGGATCGCATATCCAGATCTCCTCGTTGCGCCAGACCGACCCGAAAGAGACGCCACGCATTCCGATCGAACAACGCTTTTACCCTTGGTTGGACACCGTCCCGGGGGTGCGGCATATCCAGATCCATGCCAGCAAACCGGGCATTATCGAGACCGCCGGGGACATCCAGGGCGTGGTGGTGAAAGGGGTCGGTCGCGATCATGACTGGACCTTCCTGCAACAGCATCTGGTGGCCGGTACCGTCCCTGCGATCGGCGACAGCCTGCGGCCGATCGACCTGCTGCTATCCAGCTACCTGGGGGATCGCATGCGCATCGGCGTGAACGACACCATTACCGTGTACCTGGTACGCGGCCGGGAGGACATCAGGCCGCGCAAGTTCCGTGTGACCGGGCTATACCGGACCGGGCTGGAGCAGTTGGACCACCAGATGGTGTACGTCGACATCGAACACCTGCAACGTTTCTCGCAGTGGGGATTGAGCGCTGAATTGCAGGTTCATGACAGCATGGATGCCAGGGGCATCCTGATCGAGGGCCTAGCCTTCGGTGGCGACCGGATCTACCGTTATGCGTGGCCGGGAACGGCGCTTGTGGGCAAGGGACCCCATTGGATCGCGGCACGCGGCGACACCACGATCATGCTGGTATTGAGCGATGCCGACCACACCATACCGGATACGGCGGTACTTGAGATCCGCGCTGGTCCCACCGCGCGATCGGGCGAAGTGCTCCAGCGGAACGAGGTGGACATCCACAGGTATGGAAGCGGAGGCAGCCACACCAAGTACAGTGGTGGATTCGAGGTCAGTCTGGAGAAGTACGAGGACCTGGTCGCCATGGACGACATGATCTACACGGAGTATCTCGATGTCGGATTGCGTTCGCTCAGCGTTCGCGACCGCTTCCCGGAGATCTTCGCCTGGCTGGAACTGTTGGACACGAACGTGTGGGTGGTGATCATCCTCATGGTGCTGGTGGCCATCATCAACATGACATCGGCGTTGCTGATCATCATCCTGGAGCGTACCAACATGATCGGTGTCCTCAAAGCATTAGGAGGAAGCAACGGATTGATACGGCGGATCTTTCTGATCGATGCGGCCTATATCCTGGGCATCGGCATCCTGCTGGGCGACCTTTTGGGTGTGGGCTTGTGCCTGATCCAACAGCATTTCGGCATCGTGAAACTGCCCGTGGAGAGCTACTATGTGGAAGTGGTGCCCGTGGATCTGGAGTTGGTACCGATCGTGCTGTTGAACGTGGGCACCCTGGCTGTCTGCCTGCTGGCCATGTTGCTCCCCAGCATGCTGGTGACACGCATCGCACCAGCGAAGGCGATCCGCTTTTCCTGAGCAGGTGCGGCATTCCTGAAAAGTAGCTCCTCCTTGCAGGGATTACCTTTGCCACCCGCATATCGGACCGCCACCCAAATGAAGATCCACGAGAACATCCTGAGCACCATCGGCAACACGCCCATGGTGAAACTGAACCGCATCACGCGAGACCTTCCCTGCACCGTGCTGGCCAAGGTGGAGACCTTCAACCCCGGCAACTCGATCAAGGACCGCATGGCC
>JBGTIB010000023.1:0-2369 GCA_041745875.1 Flavobacteriales bacterium
ACCCCGGACGCACCGTCCAACACTTAGTGGGGATCCAGCCGCAGGACGACCTGCCGGATCCATGAACTTTGATCACATGGAAAAGCGCGGCAAGGAAGACCCCTGGCAACTGAAGACCCCACCCGGCACTTCGGCCTACACGATGCACGTCGATCGGAAGGATGGCAAAGAGGTGTTGGTCTGTACTGTGGGCAAGACCGTGTTGTTGTATGACATCCGTTGCATCAACGACCTGCACGTCATGCTGAAGGAACACGGTGACTGGATGGACCTTGGCGGCGCCGATGAACAGAAACCCGCCAAGGAAGGCACCGTGGAAGCCTGGGGTCGCAGCGAGCAGAACCCCCTGATAGGATGGTACGGACTGAAGAAAGGACTGCGCGGCCGTTTCGGTGTGTATCTGCCACCGCTGATGGAAGAACTGGGCCTGGCGGAAGTGACGCACGCGGCGAAGGGGAACAGGATGCGCGCCTGCCAGCCGTAGGCGTGGCGAAGTGATCACAGGGCATCTGGTGTGATCGACCTTTCACCGACCTTCGTGCGCAAGCCCCCAGTATCGCCATGAGGAACGCGTCGATCATCCTGTTCTTAGCACTGGTCACAGCTTGTCAGGACACAGCACCGGTCGACCAGTTATCGCAGCGCATCCAACGTGTCGAGAACGGCCTGGTCACGCCGGTGTTGATCGAGGGCGACAACACATGGACGATCGAAGAGCGCATGGCGCACTATGGCGTTCCTGGAATGAGCATCGCCGTGATCGACGACTACCGGATCGCCTGGGTGAAGAGCTACGGCGTGATGGATAACGCGAGCAAACGCCCCGTCACGGACAGCACCTTGTTCCAGGCCGCGTCCATCAGCAAGCCGGTGTTCACCATGGCCGCGCTGAAACTTGTGCAGGACGGCGTGCTCCAACTCGATCAGGATGTGAACACACAACTGCGATCATGGAAGATGCCCGAGAACGAATTCACAGTCAGCGAGAAGGTCACCTTGAAGCGCCTTCTCGGTCACGTGGCGGGCACCACCGTTCATGGCTTTCCCGGTTATGTGCCTGGCGATCCGTTGCCCACGCTGGTGAACATACTCAACGGCGAAGCGCCTGCGAATACGCCAGCCATCTTCGTTGACCAGGCACCCGGCAGCGCATGGCGCTACTCCGGCGGTGGTTACTGCGTGGCCTCGCAACTGATCCTGGATGTCAAGGGCGGCACCATCCCGCAACACATGCACGACCTGGTGCTGAAATCCTTGGGCATGTCGCGCAGCACCTTTGAGCAACCCTTGCCGGAGGCCATGGCAACCAACGCCGCCAGCGGCTACCTGCCCGATGGTTCTGCTGTAAAAGGCAAGTGGCACGTGTATCCGGAACTTTCACCGGACGGCTTGTGGACCACCGCCACCGACCTTGCGCACTACATCATCGACCTGCAAAAGACCATCGCTTCCGACAGCGGAAAAGTGCTGAGCCGCGCCACGGCGATGCAGATGGTGGAGCCCTTTGTGGCACCGTATGCTGGAGTCGGTCTCATGGTAGAGGACAGGAGCGGTGAGCGCTACTTCGACCACGGTGGCTGGAACGAAGGCTTCTGCGGTTGGGTCGTCAGCCATGTCCAGAACGGCAAGGGCGCGGTGATCCTCATCAATGCCAACCAGCCGGAATTCATGGGCGAGGTGGCGCGTTCCATCGCGCGTGCCTACGACTGGCCCGGGTTCGTTCCACAACACAAGGAGGTGCCCTTGGATAGCACAGCACTGGACGCGTTGACCGGTCGATACAGGATCGGCAGCGACAATCTGGCCACCATCGTACGGCGCGGAGGCAAGCTGTTCCGCGAACCGCTCCTTGATCCACCGACCGAGTTCGTCCACATCGGCGATCTGGAATTCGTCAGCCGCACGGACAAACGCCATCGGCAATTCGTAAAGGACTCCACGGGTACAATGACCTTGCGTGTGTTCGGTCCCACGGAGGAGGATATGGTCTCCACACTTCAGCGCATGGAGGACGACGAACATATCCCCTTCGAGTCCGTGCTACGCGGCGATCGTGATGCGGCCTTGAAAGCCTACACTGCGCTGAAAGCCGCCAGCCCGGATGATCGGGCAGTGAGCGAAGAAGAACTGAATTACCTCGGCTATCAACTGATGAACAACGACAAGGTCAAGCAGGCACAGGATCTCTTCTTCATCAACATGCAACTCTACCCAAAGAGCGCGAACGTGTATGACAGTTATGCGGAAGCCTGCCTGAAGCTCGGCGACAAGGAGAAGGCGCTGATCTACTATAAGCGCACATTGGCCATGGAAGCGCAGAACAGCAACGCAACGCGGATCGTGACGGAATTGGAGCAGGAGCTGTCGGG
>JBGTIB010000024.1:0-24617 GCA_041745875.1 Flavobacteriales bacterium
GGTCCGGTCACCGAGGTCAATGGCACCTTCAGCCCGGGCCTTGCGCGCCTACATGCTGATGGCACCCTGGATGCGACCTTCACCGTGGGCAACGGCTTCTTCGGGCAGGATGTGCATGCCCTGCTGTTGCAACCCGATGGCCGCCTGCTGGTGGCCGGCAACTTCACCACGTACAACGGTATCGCCACGCCGCGCCTGGTACGCTTGATGCCCGATGGCTCGCCGGATGCTTCGTTCAACACCGGGAGTGGCTTCAACGATGCGGTAAGCGCGCTGTTGCTGCGCGATGATGGGCGCATCGTGGCGGGGGGCGACTTCACCCAGGTGGACGGCGCGGCGCACGGGCGACTGGTACAACTGCTCGCCGATGGCAGCATCGATCCCACGTTCGCCGTGGGCGAAGGCCCGAACGCCATCGTGCGGTCCCTGGTGGAGCAGGCCGATGGCAAGGTGGTACACGGCGGGCAGTACTTTTTGCACGGCACGCGCCACCGCATGCATTCGGGCCGCGTGCATACCAACGGTACGGACGACCTGCTGTATAACGTGGCCACCGGGGCGACAGGCTCTGTACAAGGGCTCGCCGAGCAGCCCGACGGCCGCATCCTGATCTCGGGCGCCTTCCTCAGTTACAACGACACGCTGGCCGGCCGCGTCGTGCGTGTGTTGCCAGACGGCTTCGTCGATACATCGTTCCATGCGCACAGCGGTGTGCTCTCGGGGAATGCCAACATCCACGACGTGGTGGTGCAGCCCGACGGCCGCATCGTGGTGGGCGGTTCCTTCGGCGACTATGGAAGCATGCCGGGCAACAATGTCGCGCGGCTGCTGCCCAACGGCGAGGTTGACACCGGCTTCGATGTGGGCACCGGCACCAACAACCGTGTGCGCGCGGTGGCCGTGCAGGCCGATGGGAAGGTGTTGATCGGCGGCGAGTTCTCGCAGGTAGGCGGAACGCCGCGCTCCCGGATCGCGCGCCTGAACACCGATGGTTCGCTCGATGCCACGTTCCTGTCCGGTTCGGGCTTCGATGCTCCGGTACATGTGCTGGCCGTTCAACCCGATGGCAAGATCCTTGTCGGTGGCGCGTTCACCACCTACAATGGCAACACGGCGAGGCGCCTGGCGCGGCTGCTGCCCGATGGCGGTTTGGATCCCGCGTTCGCCCACCAGAACGGGGTATTGGGCCAGGTCGTGTACGCCATCGAAGTGGAGCCCGATGGCCGCATCCTGATCGGTGGCAATTTCACCAGTTATGATCTGGTGTCGCACGCACACCTGGCCCGGCTGCTGCCCAACGGCAATGTCGACCCCACCTTCCCCAGTTCCCTTGACCTGGACGCGTACGTCTCCGGCATCGGGATCCAGGCCGATGGCCGCATCGTGATCGGCGGCGCGTTCACCGAAGTGGCGGGGGTGCCACGCCAGCATGTGGCCCGCTTGAACGCGGACGGCACGTTCGATCCGCAGTTCGATCCCGGCGCGGGACCGGAAGGCGAGTTCCACGGACCGGTGTATCGTTTGCTTGCGCTTAGCTCGGGCAAGGTGCTGATCGGGGGTGCATTCACACGGGTGGACGGCATCGGCCGCAACCATGTGGCGCGGCTTTTTGGCGGTGGCTCGGTGGACCTGGGTCCTGCTGCTGAGGCCGATGCCGCGGAATGGGCCGTGCATCCCGTGCCATCGGCCGGTATGGTGCAGCTGGACCCTTTGCCCGGTGCAGCAATGGTGGAAGTACTATCACCCGATGGACGAATGATGGGCCGGCACTTTTTTGCGCAGCAGTTGGACCTCTCCGCCTATCCGGCGGGCACCTATCTGCTGCGCGTTCGGAACACTACCGCGGGCACGCTTGCGGTGCGACGTGTGGTGTTGTCAGGCCGGTGAAGGTCAGTGATGCACAGGCAGCGTAGTTCGATTCTCGCTTGTCTTACCTTCAAGTTCCAATGGCCTGACCAAATACCGATCCACGCATGAAGCACCCTACCCTATTCCTTGCCATCGCAGCCACAGCGTTGCCCATGCTGCTGAACGCACAGGGCTTCCACCGCAACCTGCCGATCGGGCATGCCCCGGCGCACCGTTGCGAGGCGGCCAGCGATGGAGGGCTCTTCGGCTACTTCCCGGGCCATCCGCAAAAACCCCTCACGAAATTCGACAGCCAGGGTCAGCTGCTCTGGGCCAAGTCCATCGTGACCGCCACAGGTATCGTTCCGGACCAGAACGGCGGGGTGATCGTGCTACGCCCCACGGATGGCATCCCTGTTCCACTGGATAGCAGCTACAACCCACTGATGCTTCAGTGGCTGGACGCCAATGGGGAAATGGTGATGAACAAGCGTCTGACGACCACCAACAGCTATTGGGGCGACCACGCTGAAAGGCTCAACGCCTATGCCTGGACAGCCACAGGGGAACTGTACCTGTCCATTACGGTGGATGAGGACCAGGTGTGGGTGTTGAAATTGGATGCCAGTGGAGCATTGCAATGGTCCAACCATGTGGTCGGCTTCGACGACCTCGGGAACCAGCTTACCGTGCTGCCGGACGGTGGGGTGATGCTTTTTGCGTTCGATGGCTTGGGCATCGGCTGGGACAGGGCGGCGCGCTTAAGCCCGACCGGTGCGGTGATCTGGAAGCGCATCATTTCCTTGAACGCCCCGGCATTCCATGGCATCAGCGCTGCCTATCTGGTGGATGACATGGGCAACCTGCTCATGGCCTACTCGGCAAGCAGTACGCAAGCGGGGGGCAGCATGCCCTGGTTGGTGGTGGGCAAGATGGACGTGGACGCCAACATGATCTGGAGCTATGCCTACCGGCGCGATCCCGGGGACGCGATGACGGCACTTGGCCATGTGCTCAGCCAGTTTCGAACGGCACGCCTCCTGCCCAATGGGAACTATTACTTCGGCAGTTCCAGTGGTTTCGAGATCACACCCCAGGGCCTCTTCGTGCGCGAACAGCTTTGCACCTCGCCCACACTGGCCCCCGGCTTCGACAACATCGCACACAGTTTCACCACGCTGCCCACAGCCGACGGCTGGTTGCAGTACGGCTTGCGCACCTGGACCGACACGCTCTTCGGCAACTTCGTGCAAATGCCACTGCTGGGCCGCACACCAATGGCCCTGGACAGCACCTGTTTCTGGACCTGCAGCGAGCGCACCGACATCATCCCGGAGCCACCACCACCCGATATCATCAACCCCGAAGCGGGTGGAACGGCGATCAACGTGCGGACCATGAACACAGCGGTCTGGCCCGTGGAGACATTGCCCGATGTGACCATGGACCTGGTGGAGGATGCCTGTGAACTGCCGGAGATCGTGCAGCTCTATGCTTCGGTCGATGGAATGGATGCCGCGGCAACCCTGCATCTCTTCCCCAACCCGGTGTTCGCCGGGCAGTCCATTCAAGTTGCTGGCGAAGAGCCGCTGGTGCTGGAGGTACTGGACGCGCGCGGCCGCATGGTCGCCAGCCAGCAGCAGAGCACGCAGTCTACTACGTTGAGCACTGTTGGATGGGATCCAGGCCTGTACCTCTTGCGCGCCAAGCGCCCCAACGGCGATGTGGTGGGCACGGGTCGCGTGGTGGTGCAGTAGCGCTGCCGACAGATCATACACCAAGCAGCCTTCCCGGGCTTTGTAATTCGCTTCTCGCTTTTCTTACCTTCAAGTTCCAATGGCCTGACCAAATACCGATCCACGCATGAAGCACCCTACCCTGTTCCTTGCCATCGCAGCCACAGCGTTGCCCATGCTGCTGAACGCACAGGGCTTTCACCGCAACCTGCCGATCGGGCATGCCACAGCTTCCTGCAAAGCCGCCACTGATGGCGGGCTCTTCGCACAATTCTTTCTGCACCCCGAAAGGCCTTTGGTGAAGTTGGACAATGCGGGTGACGTCGTGTGGGCCAAGTCGATACCGGACATTTCCGGTTTCGTTCCGGACCCGGACGGCGGTGTGCTCTTGATACGTCCTTCGGATGGGCTCCCCCAGCCACCGGGGGGAGCGTACAATTCCCTCCTATTACAGCGGCTGAACGCCGCTGGGGAGATGGTGATGAACCGGCGGATCGTGATCGACGATCTGGAGGGAGAAAATGTTGATTATTTGAAAGCTGCCGCCTGGACGCCCGACGGCCAGTTATACCTAATTACGGAGGCCAGTTTGGAAACCCAACGGATGATGAAGTTCGATGCCGATGGCGAATTGCTCTGGTCGGATCTGAGCTTGAGTTATGACCTCGAGCCGTACAACATCAAGGTGCTCCCTGACGGCGGAGCGTTGCTGTACCTTAGGGGATCCAGCTCCAGCAGTATAGGCAGGGCGACGCGCCTGGGTCCGGATGGCGCAGTGATCTGGCATCGGCACTTGAACACAAGTGCCCCGGCTTTGTACGAAACCGGGAGTTCCCTTTTTGTGGACGACGATGGCAACCTGTTGATGGCCTTCACAGCTGGCAGCATCGGACAGCCCGCTGGTACCCCCTGGGTGGTCGTGGGCAAGATGGACGTGGACGCTAACATGGTCTGGAGCTATGCCTACCGGCGGGACCCCGGGGAAGTGATGGCCAGCCTTGAAGATCTTTCGAACTACTTAGCACCGGCCCGCCTCCTGCCCAACGGCAATCTGTACTTCGGCACGGTGCAGGGCTTCGAGTTCACGCCTGGTGGCATCTTCGTGCGCGAAAAGATCTGCACCTCTCCCACCCTGGCTCCAGGTTTCGATGATATCACACACCAGTTCACCACAGTACCCACGGCCGATGGCTGGTTGCAGTACGGTCGCCGCCGCTGGACCGATCCGATCTTCGGCAACTTCGTGCAAATGCCGCTTCTGGGCCGCACCACGTTGGAACTGGACAGCACCTGCTTCTGGACGTGCGACGAGCGTACTGACATAACCGCTGTGCCACCGCCGCCTGAGATCTTCAGCCCCTCGGCCTCGAACTTCTCGGTTTTCGCGGAAACCTATACCACCGAGATCTGGCCCGTGGATACCCTGGCCGATGTGACCATGGACCTGTTCGAGGACGCTTGTGACCTGCCGGAGATCGTGTTCTTCCAAACCTCGGTGGACGAGTTGGATGTGGCTGCTACCCTGCTGCTCTTCCCCAACCCGGTGGTCGCCGGGCAGTCCATCCAGGTGGATGCCGACGGGCCGCTGGTGCTGGAAGTGCTGGATGCGCGCGGCCGGATGGTCGCCAGCCGACAGCAGAGCACGCAGCCTATTACACTAGACACGGCAGGTTGGGATGCCGGGCTGTACCTGTTGCGTGCCACGCGCCCCGACGGCCAGGTTTTGGGAATGGGCCGGGTGGTGGTGCAGTAGACCGGTGATCCGTATCTCGGATCATGGCAAGTATCCTGCATGGTGGACAATTCCCGTGGGTTCTCGATACCTTATATAACTTCAACTTGAATGAAGTGCACTTGCCCAATGAACCACCTGATCATGACACGCTTTCTACACGTCCTTGCCTTGATCGCTTGCCTGCCTGCGGTGCAGCCCTTGCTGGCACAACCGGGATCCGTGGATCCTTCGTGGAACCCCATTGATGTGGGCTATGGCAGCGGCAAAGGCGCCACCATCAGCTACAGTGTTGTTTCCCTGGCTATCCAGCCGGACGGCAGGGTCGTGGTGGCTGGTGATTTCACGGACTACAATGACACACGTTGCCACGGCCTGGTGCGGCTGGAGACCGATGGCACTGTGGATCCCACCTTCATTTCATCGTTCCAGCAGAGCGGTCCAACGAACGTGATCATTCAGCCGGATGGAAAGCTGCTGTTGTGCGGATCCCCGATACCCATCCTGTACAGCTCGCGGTTGCTGCCCAACGGCCAGTTCGATCCGGACTTCGGTTTCGGCCATGAACCTGATTCAACGGTGTGGGGCATGGCCCTGCGCGCTGACGGCAAGGTGATGATGGCCGGTGCGTTCAACATGATCGGCAGCGTGTACCGCCCCCATGTAGCGCGCGTGAACAGTGATGGCTCGCTCGATGCCACCTTCGACATGGGCACGGGTACCGATGCGATTGCGACGAAGGTGATTGTGCAACCCGACGATAAGGTCATCATCGCGGGTCCGTTCTTCGAGGTCAACGGCACATTCAGTCCGCGCCTTGCGCGCCTCAATGCCGATGGCACGTTCGACGCGACCTTCAACGTGAGCAGCGGCTTCCTGGGATCGGTACATGCCCTGCAGCTACAGCCCGATGGCCGCCTGCTGGTGGCCGGTGACTTCATCCCGAACAACGGTCCTGTGTTGCGACTGGTGCGGCTAATGCCCGATGGTTCGGTGGACGCTACGTTCAACACGGGCAGCGGCTTCAATGATGCGGTACACAGCCTTGTATTGCGCGATGATGGACGCATCGTGGCGGGCGGCGACTTCACCCAGGTGAATGGAGGGGCGCACGAGCGCATGGTGCAATTGCTCGCCGATGGCAGCATCGACCCCACGTTCGCTGTGGGCGATGGCCCGAACGATCGCGTGGTGACCATGGCGGAGCAGGCCGATGGCAAAGTGGTACACGGCGGGCGCATGTTCCTGCATGGCCAACGCCACCGCATGCGGCTGGGCCGCGTGCATGCCGACGGTGCCGATGACCTTTTGTACAACGTCGGAACCGGTGCCGCAGGCCGCGTGCAGGGCCTGGCCGAGCAGCCCGATGGCCGCATTCTAATCACCGGCGCCTTCATGAGCTACAACGACACACTGGCCGGCCGCATCGTGCGTGTGTTGCCCGACGGCTTCGTCGATACCTCGTTCCATGCGTACAGCGGTGTACTTTCTGCGGTAGGCAACATCCGCAGCGTGGTGGTGCAGCCCGATGGCCACATCCTGGTGGGCGGGTCCTTCGTCAGTTATGGGAGCATGACAGGCAAGAACATCGCACGTCTGCTACCGAACGGCGAGGTGGACACCACCTTCGATGTGGGCGCCGGCCCCATCCAACCCGTGCACGCCATCGCTTTGCAGGACGACGGCAAGGTGCTGATCGGCGGTTTGTTCACCCAGGTGGATGGAACGCCACGCAACCACATCGCGCGCTTGAACGCCGATGGTTCACTCGATGCCACCTTCGATCCCGGTACCGGCTTCAGTCATGCGGTAAATGCGCTGGCCCTGCATGCGGACGGCAAGATCGTGGCCGGCGGCACATTCACCACATTCAATGGCACCACAGTGAGGCGCCTGGCGCAGCTACTGCCCGATGGCGGTCTTGATCCTGCGTTCAACCACCAGTACGGGGCTGAACCTGGAGAGTACGTTTCCTGCATTGCAATAGCCCCCGATGGCCGCATCCTCATCGGTGGCAACTTCAGCAGCTACGACCTGCAGTCGGGAGATAACCTGGCCAGGCTGCTGCCCGACGGCAGTACCGACCCCACCTTTCCCAATTCACTCGACCCGGACGGGATTGTCGCAAGTATCGGACTGCAGGACGATGGCCGCATCGTGTTCGGCGGCGCATTCAACGAGGTGGCAGGTGTGCCACGTATACATGTGGCCCGATTGAACGCGAACGGCACGTTGGATCCTCAGTTCGATCCTGGCGCCGGTCCGGAAGGTACAGTGACCGGCCAAGTGTCCAGCATGTGTGTGCTCAGCACGGGCAAAGTGTTGATAGGGGGTGCGTTCACCAGCGTGGATGGCATCGGCCGCAACCATGTGGCGCGGCTGTTCGGCGGTGGCTCGGTGGACCTGGGTGCAGCTGCCCGGGCCCCTGAGAAAGGATGGGGCGTGTATCCTGTGCCATCCACCGGTATGGTGCAACTCGATCTTTTGGCTGGTGCCACCGTCGTGGAAGTCCTATCGCCTGAAGGTCAGTTCATGGGCCAGCACCGTTTTGCGCAGCAGCTCGACCTCTCGGACCACCCGGCGGGCACCTATGTGCTGCGCGTTCTGAACGCCGCTGCGAGCACGCTGGCGGTGCGCCGTGTGGTGCTGACAGGACAATAAGTGTTCAGTGCCTGATAACCCTCGAGCCGCCCCCTTGGCGCGAACAGGGACTGACGATCACCGGTTTACACATGCACCAGCTTATCCACCTGCAACTCCCCCTCCGCATCGAAACGATACGCCACCAGCTTCCCCTGCTTCGCCACGCTATAGTCCAGGCAGCAGACGTTGGCGCGCTGCAACGTGGGAGCGTGTGCCAGCCAGTAGTGTCCGAAGAACACGGGAGGTTCCGTGGGAGCATAGTGCGCCACCCCGGCCAGGCCCCTTGGGTCCACCGGATGGTCCGGCACTTCGTCCTGCGCGGGAAAGCCCAGTTCGTGGTAAGTGGCGCCGATGGGATCCACCCACCATTTTATCCGCAGGTCGTGGCGCGCGTGGCCGTCCTTGTCGTTGAACGCGATGCCCGCAGGCAAGCGGAGCTCCTTGCCCTTCAGTGTGTCCTCGATGGCAGTGTACAGCGCGCCCTCCGTGTCACCGGCCTCGTGCAATAACGCAAGGGTCAGGCGGTCGTTGACCAGCCGCGTGCGCAGATAGGCGATGTGCTGCGGATCCCAGCAGGCATGCACCGCGCGGAAATGTTCCGTCTCGTGGTACAGGGGCAGGTCCAGCATCCAGGCCAGGTGGTCCTGTAGTTCTTCCGAGCGGTCAACGAAAGCATTCAGCGTGTGCTTGTGCTGGTCGGTGTTCTTCCACGAACGTGCGCGCAGGTGCCCACCGCGTCCGTCAGGCGTGTGGTAGCACAAGGCGTTGTACTCGTGGTTGCCCATCAGCGCGATGGCGTGGCCACCCTCCACCATGCTGCGCACCAGGTGCAAGGTCTCCCTGATCTTCGGGCCCCGGTCGATGTAATCGCCGACGAAAAGCACCGTGCGTTCGGGGTGTGCATAGGTACCCTGCCGCCACGTATAGCCCAGCTTCTTTAGCAGGGCTTCGAGTTCGTCGGCGTGGCCGTGGATATCGCCGATGAGATCTATTGCGGTGTGTGGCATATGTTCAGGAAGGAGATGGCAAGTGTACGGTGGTGAGGTTCGGGGAGCAGCATCAGGATCGCGTGGGCATCAACAAGTAGGTGGAGAGCCATTCATAATTGAAGCTGTCGTGTCCGATCCCTATCGGAATATCACGTGAGAGCTTGCGGAGGTTTGAATATGCCACAACAAATCGCAGCATGCGCTCCGTGTTCGGAAATACCAGCCCACATGATCTGGGGGGCACCGGTGCGGACCGACCTCCCGTACTTTGTCACCAACTGAAAATGCACTCATGATCCGCGTACTCCTCTTTGAAGACAACACCGACCTTGCCGAGAGCCTCGGTGAGTTGATGAAGGACACGGAAGACATCCGCCTGATGGCACATTACACCAACGCGCAGAAAGCCGAACGCCACGTGGCCTATCACCAGCCCGACGTGGTGCTGATGGACATCGACATGCCGGTGGAGAACGGATTGCAGGGACTGCGTGCGATCCGCGCTGCAGGTAGCGGTGTGATGGTGATCATGTTCACTGTGATGGAGGACAACGAGAACGTGTTCCAGGCCATCTGCCATGGTGCAAGCGGTTACCTGCTGAAACAGTCCGCACCTGAGAAGATCCTCGATAGTATCCGCGAAGCCATCAGTGGCGGCGCACCCATGACGCCGAGCATTGCACGCAAGGTGCTTACGCTCTTCGCGCAACCCTTCAAGAAGAGTGAGGACCTGCAAAGTCTCACGGCGCGGGAACATGATGTGCTCGCATTGCTGGTGCGGGGGTACAGCTACAAGATGGCCGCAGCGCAATTGGAGATCGGTGTGGAGACCTTGCGCTTCCACATCAAGAACATCTACGCGAAGCTGCATGTGAACAGCAAAAGCGAGGCGGTGGCCAAGGCGTTGCAGAACAGGATCGTGTGAGGGTCAGGCACCGGATCCAAATGCACGTCTCGCGATCAGTGAAGTACTTTACCGAACTCCTACAGCAACGTGTCACACAACGTCCTCCTTTTTGTCGTCCTGCTGTTTCGGCCAGGCATTGCCACGGCATCCGGAGGTGAGCTGGACACGTGTCGGGTCACGCTGCTCTCGTCCACTGCGGACCACAACCGATTGGCTGCGTGTTTTTCACGCGTAGGTGCTCCTGCGTTCTATGCATGGGCCGGTTCCTTGCCGCCCGATACAGCGACCTGCACTGCGCTCCATCGCCTCTCTGAAGCATTGCACGACAACGATCCGTCCAATTCGTTACGGGTAGGCCTGTTGGCCCGGAAGATGGCGCGGAGTTCCGGGGCCGGTGACCTTTTGCGCGCGAAGATCGAGCACGATGTCGGCTACGCTTCCCGCGAACTTGGCAAGTACGCCGATGCCCTGAAGCATTTCCGGGAATGCGCAGCACTGTATGAACGCATGGGCGACAATTTCAACGTGGCCGAATGTCACTACTATATCGGAGAGGTCCTCACGGCGCTAGCAGACACCGCGCGTGCGTTGGACAGCAAGAGGCGCTATGTTGAACTGGCGGAAATAGGCGGCGATACCCGGCAACGCGTAGAGGCGTTGCGTGCACTGGCCACCACGCTTGATCGGTTCGGCGAACGCGACAGCGCCTTGCTGCATCTGGACCACGCCCTTGCCATCGCCACCGCGGTATTCGATAGCTTGGAAATGGCTTTGTGCCTGCAGGATGTCGCTGATGTCCATCGGCGATCAGGCGATAAGGAAGAGGCCCTTGAGCTCCTGCTGCGAAGCGCTTCGCATCTACCCCCTACGGGCAATTCGCCGTTCATCATCCAAGTGCGGAATGACATCGCATCGTTGCTGGCCGAACACGGAAAAGTTCACGAAGCCGCTGTCGTCCAAACGGTGGCGTTGGAAAATGCCAAGGCCTTTGGATATCGCCCTGCCATCGCCCGGGCGCATTTCGGACTCGCGGAACTCACGCTGCAATGCGGCAGGCCGGATGAAGCGTTGACGCATGCGCTGGAGGGCTTGCGCGAAGCCAGCGCATCGGGCCTCATCGGTCTGCGGGTCCGTGGGCTCGACCTCGTCACGGATATGTTCAGATCCTCAGGTCAGTACCAACTCGCTTTGACGTACAATGACAGCTTGTTGACCTCCAAAGACTCCTTGAACAAGATCAAAGGGGAAGCGGATGCGGCACGCCAGCTGGCCCAGGCGGACTACGAGATCATCCGTAACAGCGATCGTCTCCTCGCCATGGAAGAGCAGGTCAGGAGCGATACCGAACACCGCATGCAGCGCATCAACCTGGTGGTGATGATCGGCTTCATCATCCTCTTCGCCGGGGTATTGTTCCTACGCGCGCGCACCCACCGCCGCATGCAACTGGAGCAGCTGCGCACTCGGCTGAGCCGCGATCTGCACGACGACATCGGCAGCACGCTCAGTAGCATCAACATCCTGAGCACCGTCGCGCGCCGCAAAGCGGAAGCGGGCGATGAAGCAGGCGCTGCGGCTTCGCTTTCCGGGATCAGCGAGCGCACCCAACGGTTGATGCGCAACATGAGCGACATCGTGTGGAGCGTGGATCCGGAGAAGGACACGATGGAGGAACTGCTCGTGCGGATGCGTGAATTCGGCGCAGCGGTGCTCGAACCCAAGGGCATCAGCTACCGGTTCCAAAGTGTCGGTGATCTGAACAGTGCGTTGCCTCCTCTGATGAAGAGCAACATCTACTTGATCTTCAAGGAAGCGGTGAACAATGCGGCGAAACATGCCGAGGCCACGGAGGTCGACGTTTCGTTCACGCACGAGAACGATCAGTTGCGGATGAGCATCGCTGATAATGGTAAGGGCATGGGCATGGGGAAAAGTGATGTTGCTGCAACTACGATCGGCGGGAACGGCTTGCGCAATATGCGGGCGCGCGCTGTGGAAATGAAGGCTGAACTGCGGATCGGCAGCAAGCCACAGGCAGGAACCAAGATCGAACTGGTGGTCCCGCTGTAGCCTTCAACGCGGCATACCAGCGAACAGGATCCATAATGTGAAGACGAGTCCGCCCAGCACCAGGCATCTTATGGATAAGCCGTCGAAGTAGATCTCCAAACGCGGGTGCTTGAACCGGAGTATCAGGCCGAAGAGCAGCGTGAGTACACAACCGACCGCACCGCTCACCATCAGTTTCGAGTTGTTGGCCCACTTCAGCTGAAAGGCCACCAAACCCAACAAAGCCACGCACAACGAGGCACCTCCCGCCACGGTCAACCACAGGATCTGTTCGGTCGGTTTGGGGGCGGGCAAGGTGCGGAAACCGAACGGGAAATAGAAAAGCGCGAGCAAACCGCCACCAGACAGGATGAGTATGTTGGCTCCCGGCCAATGCATGATCTTGAAAATGCAACCGAGTATGACGGCTGCGGTCAAGGAAAGTTCAGCGATCCTCATGAGCGGGTGGAGGTTCAGCGAATCACAAAGAACGGAAGAGAAAAGACCACGTTATGCGTTCACGTGGTCCATCACGAAATACATCTCCATCTCACCCTTGCCTTTCGCCTGCACTTTTCCACGGGGGGTGAAGCGTAAGCCGAGGGTATCCTTCACCAACGCGTAGGTGGCCTCACTGATGTTCACCTGTCCCACCTCCCCGCTGCTTTCCATGCGGCTGGCGGTGTTCACCGTATCGCCCCAGATGTCGTACTGGAACTTCTTCACGCCCACGATGCCGGCCACCACCGGGCCTGTATGGATGCCGATACGGATCTCGAAATACGGGAGACCCTTCGCGATCTTCAATGCCTTGCCTTCTGCGATGAAGTCGCGGATCTCGAGGGCGGCCTTCACCACATCGAGTGCATGTGTAGAGTTGGGCGTGGGCAATCCTCCTGCGGCCATGTACGCATCGCCGATGGTCTTGATCTTTTCGATGCCATGCTTCTCCATGATGTGATCGAATGCGCTGAAGCACTCGTTGAGGTCGCGCACGAGCTGCTGCGGCGTCAACACTTCGCTCATGGCCGTGAAGCCTTTGAAGTCCGTGAAGAGCACGGTGACCTGATCGAAGTGTACAGCTTCAGCGGAACCATTGGCCTTCAGCTCCTCGGCTACTTCTTCCGGCAGAATGTTCAGCAACAGCTGTTCGCTGCGCGCCTTTTCCTTGCCAATGCGGTTGCGCTGCCTGACCACCACCATGGCGAAGAACAGTACCAGCAGGCCGATCATCACCGCGACATTGCGCCGGTTCCGCTCACGATCCACGCGCTGCTCAGCAAGAAGGCTGTCGCGTTCACGGCGCTGTTCATTGGCCAAACTATCGGCCAGTTGCACCCTGTCGAACTGGTGGTTCAAACGTGCGCTCGTCAAGGACTTGATGCGCTCCGCCCCGGCAATGGAATCCGTCAGGGAAGCGTGAATGCGCGTGTAGAGCAGCGCGTTCTTGTGATCCCCCAACGCCTCGTAGGCGGTTAGGAGCGGCTCGCAGTTGTCCACCATTTCTTTCGGCAGGTTCGCCGCCTTCGCCATCCCGAATCCTTCCAGAGCGATGGCGATCGCCGCTCTGTGGTCGCCCAGGCAGTTCAACGCCAAGGCTGTTCGCCCTCGGACGTAGGCAGGCCAGGTCTTGTTGGGATAGTCCTCGAATTCAGGGATGAGCGACCGGTATCCCCGCATCGCTTCCTGGCATCGGCCCTGGACAAAGTACCACATGTACCTTATAGAGCGAACAAACCTCGCTTGTGAGGATATACGCCCTTCGGCCAACATTCCATCCAGACGATCCAAAGCAGTTGTCGCGTCGGGCCATCTGCCCATCTGGATCTGGTTCGCCGCTGCATTGATCAGCCCGCCGGTCAGGTGGGCATCATTGTTCGCCGACTCGGCGAAAGCAGCTTGCTTCAAGAAGTGCGCAAGGGCCACCTCCAAGTCCCCCATGTACTGATGGCAGAACGCCAACTGCCCATGAACCGCTGCCAGGCCCAGCGTATCGTGCAACTGCTCGTAGATGTCCAATGCCCGGAACGCAGGTTCTATCGCCACGGAGGGTTGACCCACGGAGACCAGGTGGCTCGCGCGAGCGCAGGCCACGGCAGCCTCCCAACGCGCAGCACCGATGCGCTGCGCGAGGTCCAAAGCATCCTCGCTATGGGCTAGCATCTGGTACGTATCCCCTCGCTCTCCATACCAAGTGCCCAGTGCACTGGAAGCAAGCATGACGCTCCGAAGCGATGGATCATCCTCATTGGGAAGAAGGTCATCCAGCACCCAATTCCTGGCCGTATCTGTCCGGCAGTAGCCCAGACACGCAAGGAATCGCGCGCTATCGGCCAGTGTGGTGTCCGACCATTGCTTCAATGGATCGCTCGGTGGCATACCCGTCTGTGAAGACCCGATCAGCGGCACTAAGCACGCCACCCAAGTGAATATGCGCTTTACCCAAAGCATGTAACCTGATCGGATCTCATCTGCGAGGGAAGTTGGCGATCGAACTCAGATCTGGCTAACGAAGTAAATCTCCATTTCCCCCTTGCCCTTCGCTTGCACTTTTCCGCGTGGGGTGAAGCGCAAACCGAGCGTGGCATTCACCAATGCATACGTCGCTTCGCTGATGTTCACCTGGCCGATCTCGCCGCTGCTCTCCATGCGACTGGCGATGTTCACCGTATCGCCCCAGATGTCGTACTGGAATTTCTTCACACCCACGATACCCGCTACTACCGGCCCTGTATGAATGCCCAGGCGCATATCGAAGCCCGGCAGACCATGCAGCGCTCGTTCGGCCTTGCGCTTCACCATGTAGTCTTGCATCTCCAGCGCGGCCAGCACCACTTGCAGGGGCGATGAGCCTTTTGTTCCAAACAGCCCACCGGCGCACATGTATGCATCGCCAATGGTCTTGATCTTCTCGATGCCACGCGCGGTGATGATGTGGTCGAAGGCTTTGAAGCACTCGTTCAGTTCGTCCACCAGTTCGCGTGCGGTGAGTTGCTCGCTGATGGCGGGGTGGATGGGTGCCAGCGCACACCATTCAGCTATATCCGGGTCGAACGCCTTGCTCAACTGCCGTAGCACCTCCAGCCGTTCCAGCGGCCGGTGTGTCTTGCCCAACACGCGCTTGAGTGAATCGACATTCACCTGGGATGTTGCACAAAGACCCTTCAGGAGGAGCAACCCGACGAGAAGGCACTTCCAAAGACGCTTCATCATGTTGCGAATCTGCGATCACATGATGGGTGGTGGTCCCCCACGAAGAGGGGGGCTATGCGAATGAGAGACGTGGTGGTACGGATCTAAACAGAAACCCTACAGGCCTCCGGTTTTTGCCCACCCCTTCATGGGGTTCTGCACCTCCGCGCATCTGCCCTCCTTCGCAGCGTCATAACAATTGAAGCAGCCATGAAGCACTTCCTGATCATTCTCACGGTACTTTGGGTAGCTTCAGCCTCAGCGCAATACCCGGCGGGCAAAGAAGTAAGTGCTCCGTCCCATTCCCTTACGCGCGACGCGGCGCATTCAATAGGAATACATCGTCCAACTTACAAGCTCGGAAGTACCCCGATCAATGACAACTGTTCGGATGCGATCGTGCTCACCGTACATCCATATGGCAGTTGCCCCGGCCTTTCCACTGCGGGCGACAACACCGATGCGACACAAGCCAATTCCGATATCTGCGACATCACCACCAGCCAGATACAGGATGTTTGGTACACCTTCACCACGGGTGCGGAGTACAGTGCGATCATTACCCTGAACCCCGGCAACGGCATGTCGGATTGGGCGCTGGGCATCTACGATGGGTGCGGCGGCACGGCGATCTATTGCATTGCGCAACCCATTGGTGCATTGCTCTTTCCGCTGCAACCCGCCACCACGTATTGGTTGAGCATCTGGTCCAACAACGACTACGGTACCACTGGCGAATTCGACCTGTGCATTGAAGCCCCCCCCGCGCCACCGGCGAACGATCTGTGTTCCGATGCAGTGCCTCAACCCATGAGCGTGGGCGATACCTGGGCTTTCACCGGCGATGCCACGGGCGCAGCGAATACGGAGAACGTGGCCTACAATTCCGTGTGGCACGCCGTGACCCTCACCGAACCTGCTGACCTCACCATCGATCTCTGCGGCAGTGATGCTACCGACCTGTTGGGCCTCTTCTACCGGAGCATCTACCTCACCTGTCCGCCGAATTATGTGGATCGCGTGTGGGCCGGCTCATACGACGTGACCACCTGTGTGGATGACCGGCTGACGTTGTGTTATGCGAAACTGGACGCGGGCACCTACTACCTCCCCGTTGCACCACCGATCGAGGCCGGCGATGGATACATCATGAACGTACGGGCCGATACATACGGATCGCATGTGCCATCGAACGATGACTGTGATGGTGCGACCCCGTTGATCGTGGGCGCAACCTGCGATCTCATCAACTACTTGCCGGAATGCGCTACCCAAACGCTGCCGGCCATTGACTGTGGTGTTCCCGATGCGAACGCCAACGACGATGTCTGGCATTCCTTCACGGCACCGAGCGATCTGGTAACACTGGCGGTCTTCGCGCATTCGAACGGCTTTAGTCCGGTGATCGATGTGTACAGCGGTAGCTGCGGAACATTGAGCGCTTATGACTGTGTGGATGCGGCGGCACTGGACATCACTGCGCAACTCAACCTCTTCGGCCTGAACACCGGCGAGACGTATTTCTTCCGCGTTTACAACGGGTACGGTACGACACCCTTGGACGATGCCAGCTACGACCTGTGTGCTGTTGAAGGAGATGAAGTGGTGATCGGTCTGGAGGAGAACGTGAACACGGAAAGACTTGGACTGTTCCCGAACCCAAGTGATGGGAACGTCACCATACAGGTGGATCCCCGGGCGACCGTAGTTGACCTCACCGTCGTTGATGGTTCGGGCCGGATCATCGTGAAGGATACATCGACACGGGCCAGCGGCGGATCAGTGGTGTGGGAACTGGCTTCGGTCCTTTCGTCAGGCATCTACATCGTGCGCGTGGATGATGGCCTTTGCCTGCGGGAACATCGCCTGATGGTGGATCGCTGAGATGCGCCTTACCAAGGAACGCCGAATTCAACTTCACAAGGCTTACACCATCGCCCCATAAGGAACGACCCATGAAAGCATCGATACACCCCACGCCCCTACTGGCATTCGCAGCCCTGATGCTGTGTAGCCATGTCCAGGGTCAAACCATTGCGGCTTCCTCCAACTCGCTCGCCGTTTGTTCGGACCATACCGTATGGGCTTGGGGAGACAACGCCTTCTGGCAACTCGGTAATGGCACGAATAGCAATGAGCTAACCCCGACACCGAACCCATCGCTCACGAACGTGCAGGCCGTAGCCTGTGGCCTGTTCAATTCCATGTTCTTGAAGCTCGATGGCACCGTGTGGGCCTGCGGCTTCAATGCCTATGGGCAGTTGGGGACCGGAAATACCTCGGACAGTTATGTGCCGGTGATGGTGAGCGGGCTTACGGACATCTCGGCGATCGCGTGTGGTGCGGGACATGCGGTGGCGCTCAAGAGCGATGGTACGGTGCGCACCTTCGGCCTCAACGATATGGGGCAGCTTGGGAACGGCACGACCACCAATAGCAGCCTGCCGGTATTGATCGGTACGCTCCCGGGCATCACGGCCATCTCCGCGGGGAACGTTCGCAACCTCGCCTTGGATGTGAACGGTAATGTCTGGTTCTGGGGCATCGGCTTTCCCAGCGGTGTCACATCCACGCCTGTACAAGTGGCCGGTTTGAGCAATGTGATCGGGATACATGCAGGAGGCAGCCAATGCTTCGCACTTCGGGGCGACGGAACCGTGTGGGCATGGGGCAACAATGTCCAAGGCGCCTTGGGCAACGGAACCACCGTGAGTTCAACGGTGCCTGTACAGGTCAGCGTGCTTAGCGATGTGGTGGCCATCTCCGGCGGAGCATCGAACGGCGTGGCCTTAAGGTCCGACGGATCGGTATGGACATGGGGCCTCAATAACGATGGCCAACTGGGGAATGGTACCCTGGTCAACAGCTTGTTACCAATGCAGGTCCCAGGTCTAGCCGAAGTCGCCACCGTGTGTGCCGGTGCGGGACATGTCTTCGCCACCAGCAACGACGGCACATTGTGGGGCTGGGGGAGGAACGAAGAAGGACAATTGGGCAATGGCACCCTTGCATCGGTACTGCTTCCTGAACCGGTGGAAGGCTTGTGCCCGTTGGCGACAGCACTACCCGTACAGGAGGAGATGTTCGTGCAACCCATGTTCCCAAACCCCAGCGATGGGAACTTCACCGCACATGTGGATAATCGCGCGACCATTGTGGATGTCCATATCCTCGATGCGACCGGTCGAACCGTGCTGTCCGAATGGCTTGCTGCGAACAACGGTATGGTGAAAGTGACTTCCTCGGGAGCGCTCCCGGCGGGCATATACGTTGTGCGCATGCTTGATGGCCTCCGTGTACACCAAGCCCGCCTGATCATCCGCTAGCCCCCCCCGATCATGGGGTTCCCTGATCGGTCGGTGCAGAAGAGGTTTGCATCATCCAGCCAAGTCAAAAAAAACCGAGCCATGAAACAACTCGTACTCGTATTCATCTTGTTGCTCTGCGTAGCGCACAGTAGCCTGGCCCAGACCAAGCATCCCACACGGTCACCGTACGTCCATTCATTTGCTTCAGTACAACACGCAGGCGGTGAACGCGGGGACGCACCGGCCAACGACGATTGTGCCAACGCGCAAGCGATCACCGTAACCGCTGATTGTGACTCGCCCACCTCCGGTGACAATACCGAGGCCACCAACGACGGTGCGGATGCCAGCTGTGATGATCCGGGTGCCGATCTGCTTGATGTGTGGTACTCCTTCAACACTGGCGCGGAAGACACGGTGGCGATCACACTGACCCCGGGCCCCGACATGGAAGACTGGGCTTTCGCGCTCTACGATGGATGCGCCGGTGCGGAAGTTGCCTGTGTGATCGTTCCGTTCGCACCCTTGAACGTGGCCGTTTCCCCGAATACGGACTATTGGCTGAGGGTCTACTCCAACCCCACCTATGGTGTGGGTGGGGCGTTCACGATCTGCGTTACCGGTGCGGTCGTAGTGGCTCCTCCGCCGCCGAACGATGAATGCATCGATGTCGTCCCACAAGCCATCGCGGTCGGGAGCACGGTCACCTTCCTGGGAGACAATACCGGAGCAACGGACACCGAGGGATTGGGTCAAGGAAGCGCTTGGGAAGCCTTCACCCTTGCGCAAGAGGCCGATATCACGATCGACCTATGCGGCACTGCACCAGCGTTCCCCGACTACTTCCTCGTAGTGTTCACGGACTGCCTCTTGTCCGGTGCGATCTACCCGGGTTCTTATGACACCACGGCTTGCGGTGATAACAATGGGTCATTGTGCTTCACAGGCCTCGCCGCTGGCACGTACTACTACCCGGTATTGGCCGGTGTCTCATCGACCGGGCCTTACGTGCTGAACGTTACTGCCGAACCCTCGGGAACCAACTCGGTGGGCAACGATGAGTGCGCCGGTGCCATCCCGATCACCCCCGGAACCTCGTGCTCTCCTCAGACCTTCACCAACGGTTGCGCCTCACAATCGCGCCCAGCGGTGGATTGTGGTATAGGTGCCGGGGTGGCGAACGATGATGTCTGGTACAGCTTCACGGCCACCAACAGCGAAATGAGCATCGGTGTGCTGCCAAGCGCAAGCGGCAATATGAACCCGGTGATCGAGCTCTTCACGGGTGGCTGCGGTTCGCTCGTTTCCTTGGATTGTGCGGATGATGGCGGCCAGAACGGATCGGAGGATCTACAGGCCAGTGGTCTCGCCGTGGGCACTACGTACTACTTCCGCGTGTATGACTACAGGATCCAGTACTCATGGCTTGACCCCAATTACGAGTTGTGCGTAGTTGAAGGGCTGGGCAGTGGTGTCGGGTTGGAAGAAGTGAACGGAGCGCAAATGCCCACCATCTACCCGAACCCGACCGCTGGCGACTTCACCATCCGCGTGGATCGGCGGTTAACACGCGTCAATATCGATGTATTCGATGCGACCGGTCGCACGGTGATCGCACAGCAACTGCAAACCTCCGGGGGCGTAGTGAACATGACAACAGCAGGCCTGTTGAACCCGGGCATCTACGTGGTGCGCATCGACGATGGCATCACAACCAAGAGCGAGCGCTTGATCGTGCGCTGAACCGTACTCACTGCCGAAGCCACCCATCCATCATGAACCGCTCCTTCAACTTATCGGTCGTCTTCGCGGCGACACTCTCCTCCGCCTTTGCCACCGACCGGGTGGTGAGCCCCACGGGGACCTTCAACACCATCACAAGTGCCATTGCCGCGAGCAGCGATGGGGATCGCATCCTGGTCGCTCCCGGCGTGTACAACGAGTTCATCGCCTTGCACAAGAGCGTTTCAATACTGTCAAACCAAGAGGGAAGCCGTTTCACATTGAGCGGGGGAGTAACACTACAGGACTTCGATGGAAAGAGCTTGACGATTAGCGGAGCGCGATTGATGGGAGGTGTGCGTGCCACAGGCACCTATACGCTCCGCACTGAGGTCCGCATCACCGATTCTTTCACTTACTCGTGCGACCTGGATGAACCTTCCATCCGAGTGGAGCTGATGCGGGATTCGGTATCCGGCGAAGTGAAGCTCTCTTCGGGCATGATCGTGGGTTGTACGCTACTTGGTGCCCCGTTCATGGGATCACTTGTCCAACTTCGAGGTACTACGGTCCTGCCGGAGGATGTTCATGTGGTCGGTAACTCAATCGGATCGCTCACATCGAATTTCCAATGCATCGAAGTATCCAGCACCGTACCCTTCCACATCGAGAACAACTTCATCGTTGACAATGAGAGCGGGCATAGTGCCATCCGCATCTTGCTCCCTTCGAGCATGGTACAGCCTGCATCCACGATAGTGAACAATTCGTTCATCAAAGCCACGGTAGCCGCACTTCCCGCCATAGCCAATGTGAACGGGTACCATTTCAACCTCATTGTGAAGAACAACGCCTTCTTCGGCTTCACCTCCGGAATGATCACAGCCACCCCATTCTGGCTCCAACTCATCGCTTCGAACAACCTCCAAGGTGCCGCCAACGCGATGAACGGCTTCACCGGTCAACCCATGCCTGGATCCATCTACATCGATGCCGGCGATCCCGACCCGCGCTACCTGGACCTCGACCTCACCACCAACGATGCAGGCTGCTACGGTGGCAGCAACAGCCGGGCGAATTTCACCATGGGCATGGGCAGTGCGGTGGTAGGCTTCATGCAGGCTCCCCGCGTGGTGTCGCAGGGAGATCCGGTGAACATCTCGGCTACCGGTTTCGATCGTTGAACAAAACTCATCCACTGGAATATGAACTATTCGCACCTCGTCCTTCTTTGCTGCGCCCTCACCTGCGGCAATGCCATCGCCACTGACCGGGTGGTGAGTCCTTCGGGCTTATACAACACTATTAGCGGTGCCATTGCGGCGAGCAGCGATGGGGACCGGATCCTTGTTGCGCAAGGCAACTATGCAGAGAACCTCGTTGTCTCCAGTTCGATCTCGATCGTCCCCGCCCAAGAAGGCGGACGCTTTACAGTGAATGGGTCTTTTACCGTCCAGAATGCGAATGGAAAGGCGATCACATTGATCGGGGGCCGCGTCCTGGGTGGCATCCGCAGCTCCGGAAGTTACACGGAACGGACAGAGATCCGGATACTCGACTCCTACACGACTTTTTGCGACTTGGACGAACCGTCCATCCGGTTGGAATTGTACCGTGACAGTATTGTTGGCGAGACCCGCATTTCGTCAGGGACCATTGCGGGCTGTGTACTGATGGGCGACCCACTGGTCAGCACCATTGTCAGGATTCAAGGTACTTCCATTCTTCCGGAGGACATCTGGATAGTCGGGAATTCCATCGGGTCAATGTCAAGCGCGAAGAAGGGCATCCAGATCACGTCCACTGGCGTTTTTCATATCGAGAACAATGTCTTCGTCGACAACCTCAGCGGCTCCAGTGCGGTCGACCTTGCACGCCCGTCCGACCAAGGTGGCCCCCCATCCACGATCGTGAACAATTCCTTCATCAAGATGACGACCGAGAACTTCCCGGCTGTGGCCAACTCCACCGGAACCCTGTTCAATCTTGTCCTAATGAACAACGCCGTCGCCAGATTCAGCGGCGGGGTTATCACGACCATTTCTTTCTGGACCCAACTCGCGCAGGAGAACAACGTGCTCGCAAGTCCCACTTGGTTGAGCCAGAGCACAGGTGAACCGGTAAACGGTTCACCCTTGATCGACGCCGGGAACACAGATCCCCGCTACCTCGACCTCGACCTCACGGTCAACGACGTGGGTTGCTACGGCGGCAGCAACAGCCGCGCGAATTTCACCACGAGCATGGGCAGTGCGGTGGTGGGCTTCATGAACGCACCCCGTGTGGTGTCGCAGGGTGAGCCGGTGAACATCTCGGCTACCGGATTCGATCGTTGAACCCCATGGCACGCTTCGTTCACACCCTGCTCCTCTTCTGGCTTGCCGCCAACCTGAATGCGCAAACGCTGCGCATAGTCCAAGCCGAATGGTTCACCGGCAACGACCCCGGTGAGGGCCTGGGCACAGCCATGCAAGTGGCCGATGGCGCGTGGGACGAAGCGCTTGAAGAGGTGATCGCAAACCTTCCTTCGAACACGCCCGGTAGCGTGGTGCTCAGCGTGCGTGTGAAAGGTGCGAACGGCTTTTGGAGCAGCGCGTTCCGCTCCGTCGTACACATCGGTGCGGCGGTCACCGCGCGACAGGTCAACGTGCAACAGGGCGAGTACTTCTGGGACACTGATCCCGGAGAGAACAACGGCATCGCTCTGCTCGCCTTCGATGGCAACTTCAATGAGGCATTGGAGCAAGCGGTCGCAACGGACAACACCATCACGCCCGGCGCGCACCGCCTCTTCGTTCGTGTGAAAGGCGCTGACAACACTTGGAGCGCCCTTTTCACGCAAGTGGTTCAAGTGAACACGGCGATCACCGCGCGCGACATCCGCCTGCAACAGGGAGAATTTTTCTTCGACAGTGATCCGGGTGAGGGAAATGGCACACCGCTATTGGCCTTCGACGGGAACTGGAACGATGCGCTCGAAACCGGCATGGCGAGTGTGGCTTCACCCGCCCTGGGCGACCACCTGCTCTACGTCCGGATGCGTGGCGCCGATGGCACTTGGAGCAACGAATACAAGACCGTGCTGCATGTTTCGCCGAGCATACCGATTCGTGCCGTGGCGGTGCAAGCCGGAGAATACTATTTCAACCTCGACCCGGGCGAAGGTGCTGCTACACTGATGCTTGCTTTCGATGGGAACTTCGACAGCGCACTGGAACAGGCCATCACCACGTCCAATTTCAACACCCTCGGCGATCATGTGCTGGGCGTGCGGGTGCGCGGTGCGGACAATGGCTGGAGCGCCACTTTCCGCAGTGTGGTACACATCGGTCCTGAGCTCATCGCCCGCGACGTGCGGGTACAACAAGGTGAATTCTTTTTCGACAGCGACCCGGGCGAAGGCAACGGCACACCGCTCCTGGCCTTCGACGGCAACTGGAGCGATGCCTTGGAGACCGGCACGGCCAGCGAGGCCGCTCCCGCTGTCGGTAACCACTTGCTCTACGTCCGCATACGCAGCGCGGATGGCATCTGGAGCAACGAGTACAAGACCGTGGTGCATGTGAGCGCGCCCATCACCCCCAGGCAGGTCGCGGTGGTGAGCGGCGAATACTACTGGGACACGGATCCCGGTGCGGGCAATGGCCTGCCCCTCAATGCGGCCGATGGCGGTTTTGATGAAGCGCTGGAAGAAGCCGTGAGCGCCGCGGCGAGCAACCTCCCCGGTGGTCCGCACCTGCTTGGTGTGCGCGTGCAGGGCAGTGATGGTGGCTGGAGCGCGCCCTTCCTGCAAGTCGTACACGTGACGCCCCCCGTCGCGCAGGATCTGGCCATCACGCTCAGCGCCTTTCTGCAGGGACCGATGACGAGCTCTACCTCGATGAGCGACGCATTGCGCACCGGCGGACTGATCCCGCTCACCGAGCCGTTCACCGCCCTCGGCTTCAACCACGTGGGCAGCGGTGGTGAAAGCATCGACCCCATGGTGCTCACCATCCTGTACGGTCAAGTGGTGGACTGGATCTTCGTCGAACTGCGGAAGAAGGACGATCCTACCGTTGTGGTGCAGACCCGGTGCGGCCTCATCAAGGATAACGGCACTGTCGTCAGCACGAACGGGGCTTCGAACATCACTTTCAATGTGGTACCCGGCGACTACCACATCGCCTTGAAACACCGCAACCACTTGGGTGTGATGAGCCATGCTCCACTCGCATTCAGCGCTAGCGGCTCCGCGCTCGACCTCCGGCTTGCGAGCACCCCGACATACGGCACGGACGCGCGGGCCTCCGTCTTCGGTCGCGCGGCGATGTGGAGCGGTGATGTGAATGCCGATGGAGTGGTGAGGTACACCGGTTCGGACAATGACCGTGACCTTATCCTGCAATCCATAGGTGGCACGATCCCTACAAACACCCTGGGGCCGAGTTACATGAGCCAGGATGTGAACATGGATGGCACCGTGAAGTACACGAGTGCAGATAATGATCG
>JBGTIB010000025.1:0-11212 GCA_041745875.1 Flavobacteriales bacterium
ACCCATGCCGATCTATTCGCGGCTTCGGCCCCAACTACAGACACCTTTCTTGCCCAGTTCGACCCTGCCGGGAACCAACTGTGGGGTTCGTACTTCGGCGGTGTCGGGAACGATGTGGCACACGGCATTACCGCTCCCGACGACCGTGTGTACGTTTGTGGTGCCACCTATTCTGTGGTATTCCCTACGAACGCGCCGGTCATACCAGGGTACCAGCCCTATTTGAATGCCATGCCCCAAGCAGTGACCAATAGCCTGGCGGACGGATTCATCGCGCAACTGCAGACCACACCCTTCACCGGTATACCGGAAATGGGAGCGACCCAGGTTGGTTCCCTGCTGCTGTTCCCGAATCCAACTTCAGGTACGCTCACCATCCGGGTAACCTCCGACATGGCCGATCATGCATTGACCGTATACAATGCCTTGGGGCAAGCGGTGCGCGAAGTGCCTGTGGGACACGCCGGGGTAGAGTTCATGGAGATCGATGTACAGAGCCTTGGCTCTGGTCTGTACACGGTGTCCCTCACCGGAGGATCGCGTCACTATTACGGCCGGTTCATCAAGCAATAGGTCCATGTTGCTGCGCCAACATCACTGGGTGGTTTACTGGATCGTGCTCCAAGGCTGTCTTGGTGCGGTTCATGCACAGTGGCAGTCCCTCAACGGTGGGGTCAATTTCCCTGTCCGGGCCTTCGCGGTCGATAGTGCCAACGACCGGCTGTTGGTGGCTGGCAGCTTTCCCTATGCGTACCAGGATAGCCTGCGGGTGAACAACCTGGCTTGGTGGGATGGCACACTGTGGAGCAACGAGGGTCTGGGCAATGGCAATGGCAGTCAGACCTACTATGGCAACCAGGCCCCGATCCTTTCGGTGGCCATCCGTCCCGATACCATTTTCGTTGGGCACATGTCCCCTTGGTGGCACGATCTGGACTACACATTGGGTCGCGCCACCTATTTGGTGGACAGTACTTGGCATCCTTGCGGTAGTCCGAACGGTCTATTCTATTTTCTGGAGTCCAACGGCCGGATGTTCAGTGGGGGGGTCTTCGATGAGCTCTATGGCCAATACATGCCGGGCATCCACGAGTGGATCGGCGGGCAGTTCCAAAGCCTGCCCAACAGTCCCTTCGTTAGCCAGGCGCAGGTGAACGATGTGGCCTTCTGGAACGGACAGTACTACTTCGCTGGCGTGTTCAACGTGTTGGGGAGCCGCAAGATCGTGGCCTTCGATGGGGTGGACCAGTGGAGCCCGCTGGCAGGGGGCGTGGGGGGGAACTTCTTGTCATCCCTGTGTGGCTATGGCGATTCGCTCTATGTAAGCGGATTCATGCTGCCAGGCCAGGATGTTGAATCGCGCCACATCCAGATCTGGGACGGCGCAACATGGAAACCCTTCTTCCCGCAGGTGGAATATGTTGGGGCCACACGGGACATTCAAGTACACGATGGCGTGCTCTACATCAGTGGCATTTACACTTGGGCGGGAGAGGAGACTTGGTATGGCCTCTTGCGCTACGATGGCCATCAGCTATGCTCCATTGGCGGACCCATGCCAAGTGGGGACAATACGAAAATGGCTTTTTTTCAGGGTGACCTCTATATGGGATTGGGCACCCAGTTCCCAAGTTTGGAGGGGCAGTACATAGGTCGCCTGCCCTTGGCGAGCCTGGTGCCCGACACTTGTATTACCATCACCGCCACCAGCATCCAGGGCCATTCAGCCCAGGGCAGCGTGCTACGGATATACCCCAATCCTGTGCAGGAGATGCTCTCGGTGGAGCTGCCCAAGTCCATGGGCGCGGGCGCTGTGTGGATCTATAACGCCATGGGGCAAGTGTTGCAAGAGCAGCGCGTGGCAAGCACGGTGGAAGGCACTGTGCAGGTCGATGTACATGATCTTGCGCCGGGTCTGTACACGGTGTCCCTCACCGGAGGACAGCGCCATCAACACGGCCGATTCATCAAAAAGTAGGTCGATGGAACTGCGCCAACATCATGGTCCGAATGGCATCATAGCCACCTTGGGAACAACCTTGGGAGTTTCAGCCGAATGAATGTTCATTGATCGGCGTCCATACGCTCCATATAACGTTGATAAACAATCATATATACATATATCGAAAGCAAGGATGACCTTAGCAACAACCTTGGGAGTATATGGCGCACAAGCCTATCTTTGAGCCATGCCGGCCGACATTGCGCTTTATCGGGACCCGAGTGCCATGGAGCCTTTGTTCCCCGAGGATCCGACCGGGGAGTTGGAGCACCTGGCCACGGAATTGCTTCGGGCATCGGCCAGGCTCTCGCAGGCCATGCACCCGGTCACACGCGCGGCGGTGGCAGAGCTGGTGCGGCCCATGAACAGCTACTACAGCAACTTGATCGAAGGGCACGACACCCATCCGCTCGACATCGACAAAGCGCTGCGCAGCGAGTACGCCAAGGACAAGAAGAGCCGCGACCTGCAGTTGGAAGCTGTGGCGCACATCAACGTGCATCGTGGCCTTTACGACCGCTGGAATGGTGGCGATGCACCGGCCAACCCGGCGAGTGCCGATCATCTGAGATACCTGCACAAGGCATTCTATGAGCACCTTCCCGATACGTTCAGAACGGTGAAGAACAAGAACGGCCCACCACGCACCTTGACCCCTGGAGCCTTCAGGGATGGCGAAGTGGAAGTGGGTCGTCATATTGCTCCTGCGCACCAGGCGGTACCCGCGTTCATGGACCGGTTCGGGTCGTTCCATGATCCGAAAGCCACTACGAACCGCTCGGCCTTGCGCAGGATCATCGCCATCGCTGCAGCACACCATCGGCTGGTCTGGATCCACCCGTTCCTGGATGGCAATGGCCGCGTGGTGCGTCTGTTCTCCGATGCCTGCTTCCTGAACGAGCAACTCGATGCCGCCGGACTGTGGTCCATTTCGCGCGGGTTGGCACGGAGCCGCGACACCTACCGCGACATGCTTGCCGCAGCGGATGCAGGACGCATGGGCGACCATGATGGCAGAGGCAACTTGTCCAACAAGACATTGGTGGCTTTCTGCAGCTACTTCCTCAAGACCGCGATGGACCAGATCAGCTTCATGCACGGCTCTTTTCAATTGGAAGGCGTATTGCAACGCCTGCATGCCTATGTGGACCATATGGCCGGGGCGAAACGCATGCACATCAGTGCCCGCTATTTGCTGGAGGCCGTCTTTCTGCGCGGCACCATCACACGGCAGGATGCTGAACGACTGACCGGCACCTCGCACAAGACCTTGAAGAAGATCACCGACCAGCTGGTGGGCTTGGGACTGTTGAAGGAGGAAAAGACGGAAGGCCTGCCCTTGCTTTTCCATGCGCGCTTTCCCCTCAGGTACTCGCCATGGGTATTTCCGGGACTATACCCCGGAAGCAAGGAGGTGGAGATCCGGATCGCACCATGAGCACAACGTGAAGGAGGGCGTGCAGGAGTTGCAGCCCCAGAAGCTGCCCGTGATCCTGCCACTGAAGCTCAGTAAACCAATAGCGCTATGTACCCGGGCGCGGGGTTCAGTAAGCCCACGCGTCCACCCCCCCCCAAAAAAAGACGAACGGACCGCCGCTTGCGCGGTGCCGGTCATTGCACCACCAGTCGCTCCGCAGCGATCAGGGTTCCACCCTGGCGCAGTTCCACCACATAGGCTCCCCGTGCAATGGCACCCAGATCAAGCACTACCTGGCCCTGCCTGCCCGCCACGCTGCGCTGCAATACAGGGCGGCCAAGGGCATCCTTCAGGATCAGGAGCGCGGCTTGCTGACCATCGGGCAACTTGTAGTCCACCGCCACCCGATCATGGGCCGGGTTGGGATAAACCCGTAAACCACCTTTGGCATCGAGCTCCTCCTGCACGATCGCTGTGTTGAAGTCCGGCCCGTATAGCCGCGTTACGAATCGTTGCAAGGGATCACTGGTGGTGCCATCGGAGTAGCCATGGTAGCTGCCCCAGATGTAGCACCTGTCGTCCTCCACGACCTGCAGGCCCATGATCGTGGCATCCGTAAAGCCTTGATAGGTGTAGGTGCCACATCCTGCTCCCACGAAATGGTCGTCCAACAACTGGCCTGTGGTATCGATCAGCGCGATGCTATTGCGCGGCTCACCGTCCACGTCGCGGAAAGCCCCGGTCACGATCAGGCGGCCATTGTCCAGGTACTGGATGGACTCGATCGTGCCAGGCCTGGGGTAGGATGTGATCGGTGGGCCTATCCCGAAACGGATGGTATTGTGGAACGTAGGGTCCAGCGAACCATCGGGCATCATCCGTACAAGGTTCAACGTATCCGTGATCCCGTTCACCCTGAACAAGCCACCTACATAGCAACGGCCATCGTCCAGTGGCAGATAACACGCCGCCTGCCCCCATATCGTATTGGTGGTGAAGGTGGTGTCCAGCATACCATCGGCATGTACGCGGAATATGTAGCTGGTGGGCTGGCCTTCAAACTCGGTCATGGGGCCGGTGCAAATGAACTTGCCATCCGGGAGTTCCTTGAAGCGGTAGATGACCCCATTGCCCTTGCGGGGTGCACGGGTGGTGTCCAAACGACCGGTGTTGGTGAACCAGATCAGGTTGTGCAGGCCACTCCAACCACTGTCAGGAAGGTTCACCGTGTGGGCTCCGCTCATCAAAATACGGCCATCGGGGTACACGTGGTAGTCGCCGCCCTGTAATGCAGAGAAATATGGGGCGTTGACCATGTCGAATGTAAAGTCCAAGAGCCCATCCAAGAACAGTCGACGAACCCCGATCCCGTTCAGCGCATACGTCCTTCCATTCCACTCGGTGAGTTTTCCACCCATGTAAGTAACCTCGGGAAAACCGGGATCGCGGGTGCCATCCGCATTCAAGCGGGCCCCCAAGCGGAAATACTGATCACCGGGAAACCTGATCTGGCCGGAGATGATCAGCTTTCCATCATCCAAGGGTAGGATCGAACTGACATACCAGTCATTGAACTGTGCGCGGAAAGACGCGTCCAGCGCAAAGGGTTGCTGGGCTGCCGCGCCGTGCATGGACAGCGCGGCAGCACCCAGCAACACCCTTGCTATAGCGATCCTCCAGCTCATTGTACCACCAGTCGCTCCGCAGCGATCAGGGTTTCGCCCTGGCGGAGTTCCACCACGTAGGCTCCCCGTGCAATGGCACCCAGATCAAGCACTACCTGGCCCTGCCTGCCCGCTACGCTGTGCTGCAATACAGGGCGGCCAAGGGCATCCTTCAGGATCAGGAGCGCGGCTTGCTGACCATCGGGCAGTGTGTAGTCCACCGCCACCCGATCATGAGCCGGGTTGGGATAGATCCTGGGCCGGTGTTCCTTTCGCTCCACCACCCCCGTATTGAAGTCCGGCCCGTAAAGCCGCGTTACAAAGCGTTGTAGCGGATCATTGGTGGTACCATCGTCATAGCCGTGGTAATCACCCCAGATATATGCCATCCCATCGCCGGTGAACAGGATATCCTGTATGGCCGCATCGGTGAACCCTTGGTACGTATGGGGCCCACACCCCGGCGAATTGAAGTGGTCGTCCAATAGTTGGCCCGTAGTATCCACCAAAGCGATGCTCCCGCGCTGCAGTCCGTTCACATCACGGAATGTTCCCGTTACGATCAATCGCCCCTCGTCCAATTGGGTGATCGAGCTGACCACTCCAATGCCGAATTGCCACGTGATCGGAGGGGCGATCCCGAAACGTAGGTGATTATTGAAGGTTGGATCCAAAGTGCCGTTCGGGAGAAGCCGCACTAGTTGGAGTGTATCGGCCACATCGCTCCGTTTGAACGTTCCACCCACATAACAACGTCCATCGGCCAGGGGGAGGTAAGCATAGGCCTGCCCCCATATCGTATTGGTGGTGAAGGTGGTGTCCAGCATACCATCGGCATGTACGCGGAAAATGTAGCTGGTGGGCTGGCCCTCGTATTCGGTCATGGGCCCGGTACACATGAACTTGCCATCGGGGAGTTCCTTGAAGCGGTAGATGACACCATTGCCCTTGCGGGGTGCACGGGTGGTGTCCAAACGACCGGTGTTGGTGAACCAGATCAGGTTGTGCAGTCCGCTCCAGCCACTGTCCGGGTGGTTCACACTATGAGCCCCGCTCATCAAGAGGCTGCCATCGGGGTACACATGGTAGTCGCCACCCTGCAGGGAAAGAAAGTAAGGGCTGCTGTTCATGCTGCTCCATGTAGGGTCCAGTTGCCCATTGAGCAAGATCCTGCTTACGATCTGGGTTCTGCCTACATAGACTAGATCCTCCCAAGCCGTAAGCTTTCCTTGGCCCACTTGATCGATGGGAAAGGACGCGTCACGGGTGCCATCTTCATTCAACCGGGCCAGCACTTGTGGGTTCTGTAGACCAGGAAAAACCATCCATCCGGAGGCAAGGATCTTTCCATCTTCCAGTGGAAGTATTGAACTCACATACCAGTCATTGAACTGTGCGCGGAAAGACGCGTCCAGTGCAAAGGGTTGCTGGGCTGCCGCGACGTGCATGGACAGCGCGGCAGCACCCAGCAACACCCTTGCTATGGCGTTCCTCCAACTCATTGTACCACCAGTCGCTCCGCTGCGACCAAGGTTCCACCCTGGCGAAGTTCCACCACGTAGGCTCCCTTGGCAATGGCGCCAAGATCAAGCACGACCTGGCCCTGCCTGCCCGCCACGTTGCGCTGCAATACAGGGCGGCCAAGGGCATCCTTCAACATCAGGAGCGCAGCTTCCTGGCCATCGGACAACTTATAGTCCACCGCCACCCACGCCTGGGCCGGGTTGGGTTTCAGTGCCAGAGCGGACGCTGGTGCGGCAGCGAGCATGCGGGGCTGTGTATAGGGCAGGCTCTTTGGTCCACCTTCACCACCGGTATGCACGGGGCGGCAACGCTCATAATGGAAACAAAGGGTATTGGCGATCCACACGGCGGGGCGGTCCTGCGCATCGCCGATCAGGGTCTCCAGCTGATCCACCTCACCCGGCTCCAGTTGTTGCAGGCCACGGCTGCTGTTGTGCAGGGCCTCGCGGAAGGAGATCCACTGCAACATGCGTTGTTGTTCCTCCACATCAGGGTCGCGCAGCTTGTGTTCCACGGGCAGGTCGGTGATCAGGTCCGCAGCGGCCGTGTAAGCATGCCGGTCCATCAGCAGATTGGCCTCGGCGTAGCGGGCGGCGGGGGTGCGCACCTGCTGCCACACGTGCAACACACTGTCCTGCGATACGCTCACCGAATCGCCCAGGAAATGCTGCAGGAGGAACATGGCGGCTTGTTCATGCCTGGCGTGGTGCTGCGCCATTTGGCCCTCCAGTGTGGCACGGTACGTCCGTACTTCCCAACTGGCCACGATGGCACCCACGAGGTACTCCGGCAATGGATAAGGACAATCTTCGGTCAGCCAGCGGATGAAACCATCGCGTTGGGCGGCCTCCGGGTTGGCGATGATGATCTCCGCCTTGATGGCCTCGGGGAGTTCCTGTTTCAGCATCATTTCGCGCAGCACGTCCACGCTCAGATAGGGACTGCGCGCCAGGAGATAATCGCGCAGTTCCAGGAAATCCTGAGGCCAGGCCCCGGTGATCTCGGCCACCACCTCGTCCTGGTCGCCACCGTCCAGCAGCTGCATGTACTGGTAGCGCAGATTGCCATACGCCAGCTTTTCGGCATACAACTCGGTCCAGGTATCTTCCTTGTCCGGCAGCATCAAGGCAGGAGGCGGGGTGGTAACGATCGGGCAGGTGACGGGTGGGGGAGCGGTGATCAGCCAGGGGATCAGCCAATTAGTTGTGAATGTTACCGGAGTGTAATTCGTTCCGGCCCGGTGGAAGTAAGTAATGGGCGTGAAAGTGGTGGTAACGCGGTAATCATTCAATGCTGTAGTACCGAACCTGTTGTCCGCGGGTTGAGTGACATCGCCTTGGAAAGCGCGTATAGAGTGGTTCCATTGCAAGAATGGAGGCACACTCGCATCCGGTCGGCTCCAGAAATCCGCATCGCTATTGCCCCAGGCGCTGTTACACAGGAATTGCAAGCCCACGATAGAGGTATAGGTGGGATTCGTGTGTGCGTTGATACCCTCTCCTACAAAGCCTCTTTCGATGTTGAACGCCGTGTTGCTGTTCACCACCTCATTGGCCTCGCGCACGTAACCGATCACAACACCCTCCACGGGTGCGATGGCCAGGGGATCGGTGTCACGCTCCAGCACATTGCCCTCGATCCACAGTTTGTTGCACTCGTGGGTGAAGATGCCGCGGTGGAAGTCTTGGAATAAAATATCCGGTATTCCTGTCAGTTGCACCTGCCTCAAGCCCATCACAAAACGGTTGCTGGTAATTTGGCAGCCATGCTGGCTGTTCATGTAGATCCCACAAATGTTGTTCTTGAACACGTTGTAGTGGGCCTCGAAACGGGAATGGCTGGCAGTACCGGTGGCATGTATGCCATGGTCGAGGCCTTCGAATCGGTTACCCGACGAGGCGAAGAAATGGGCGTCTTGCGCTCGGATACCGTGGCCGAGCTCGGCGCTGGTGGTGGCATTGGTCCGACTGTTCAGGAAGGTGCAGCTGCGGAAGCGGATGCCGTATACCATGTGGAGCCTTGCATGTTCATGGAAGTCGGGCCAGGGTGCTTGAATGAAATCGTTGTCCACCTCGAAATGGGTCGAATGGAAGTAACTTGCATTGTTGGCATACGTCCATGGGGAAGTAGGCCAGAGATAGTTGGCGAAGACGACCCCATTGGCGCAATTCATGAAACGCACAGGCAATGGTGTGGAACCCATGGCGCGTACAATGCCACCACCGATCACTAAGGCCCCCACATTGGCCCCCTGGATGGTCCCCCCGTTAATCAACTCCAGCACACCCTGATCCGGATCGTTCTGGGGAACTGAATTATTTCCATAGACAATGATCCCCTTCCAGCGCGCATCGGAAAACACCGCTTCCCGAATGGTGCCACCGTCCACGATCAATTTTCCTCCCAGTTCAACAATGATCTGTGCTTGTGGCACCATCTGTACTTCACATTTCACGGTTAGTGTTACACCAGCAGGCACCACAATGTCCTGATAGAACTTGATCCGGAAATCCCAGGTTTCGTCCTGTTGGACGTAATAGGGTTGGGGATCATACCCCCATGCGTATTTTGAAGTGTTGCGGGTCTTCAGCGTTCGATGCATGCGACCGATCTGCTGTGTGGAAGTGGAATACGCAAAGGCGTTATTGCTCATCACATTGTTGTGGCAATTGTCCAGTGGTGTAAACTGTGCATCGCATGAAGACAATGGGATGAAATAGCATCGATCGTTCTGCCCCCACGTACAAAATACTGGAAAGCCACAGAACAGTTGGGATGGCCCGAATACATCCTCCAGCAAATGAAGATTGTCGTTCCTGAGGTTCTCCGACCCAAAGCAACCCTGTGTATCCCAGTAGGTATGCAGCAGGTCAAGTGTGTGCCCAAGCTCATGTGCCCAGTGACGCGCATATGTGTAGGGGTCGGGTGCAGGGCCGACTTTCACTGAAATGACATTCACAGGGGCAATAACGGGATCCATGGAATTGACAACGGGTAACTCCGTGAAACCCATGGCCCCGCCACACTGATTCGCTCGAATAATGTGCAAATTCACAGAGGTCCTGCACTCCGGGCAGGTCGTGAAGTTTATAGCGTTGTAAGCATCATAAAGCGATTGTTGGACACAGGGTGCATTCCAGATGGCCGTATTATCCCAAAAGCGGATGCTTACCAACTCGAACCGGATCTTCGTGTCGGATTCGTAGTTGAAACCGAGCACAGGGTCAGATGGTACTGTGAGATTGGCATGGTACATATTTTCCAACTCGGCGATAGCATCCGTAATACCAGTGATGGTTGCCGTATTGTTCTGGTAATTCCCAGCGCCGTTATCGTCGTTCCAAATGTTCACCACCAAACGAATGGTCTTGTAGGCGTTGAAAGTTTGGTTGAGTGGAGTGCCGGGTATGTAGTTGTTCTGGAATCTATAATGAGCGAGCCAATCTGCGCCTGTTTCGTCGGGAGCGCAATTCAAGGCTTGCGGCGTGGGAGGTGGCGGAAAGACCTGGGCACAAACGTCCGGTGGGACCTGTGCAAAGGATGACGTTATGCCCAAGAAAACTGCCACCACAATGAAGATGCTGAACAATAGCCGTTCGATCTTCGATGGGTGTTCTACATATGGCAACTGTAGGGTGGAAAAAGTACGCGTTCTCATGGTGCTATCGGGTGTTGGTGAATAGTAGCCGAGAATGTAAAGTGTGCAGTAACAAAAGCAATGTAGGCTTGGAAAGATCCAATGGTACCGATCGTGGAAAACTTAGTGTCGTATATACCGGGACCAAATACGGCTTCCCAAGCTTAGCGGGACGACAACGGCCATAGGCTACGCAGCACCTCCTCCCAAAAGCAAGCAACCCCGGCCATCCCGGCCGGGGTTGTTGCATGAAAAGGAAGGTCCAAGTAGGTACCCTGTGCATCCCGCCTGCCTGCCGGCAGGCAGGCTCGCGGATGCGCGCGTTGCGCTTAGGCCGCGCGGGCCAGTGCGGGGTCGCTCTTCGCACCTTCGGCGACCGATCCGATGGCGCTCACGCAGAACCAGTAGGCCTTGTAGGGCTCCAGGCGGTCCACCAGGTGGCTCACCTTGCTGGTCACGCCCGTCAGGGTCCACTCCACGTTCGCCATGGCGGGGTCCTGGTCGGTCACGTAGATGTGGTAGGCGCGGCGGTGTGGCACACCGGTCCAGCGCAACTGCACCTGGCCGGGCAGGCCGGTCATGCGGGCCACGGTGAGCAGCGGGGTGCCGACCGGACCGGCAGGTTCCCGTTCCTTCGACAGTTCGAAGCCGCTCAGGGCCAGTGTGGCACGATCGCCCGAGGCCACCATCCGCACATAGTCCGCCACCACACGCAACATTTCCTGTACTTCGGCCACCACCACATCGCGGGCGGCCTTCGCGGCTTGGCTGCCGTTGGTGGCCGCCTCGATGGCGGCGGTCAGCTCGGCAGCTTTGTTGTTCATATCCGCCACCGTCACCGGCGGAGTGGTGTAGACGGTGCTACCCGTCAGTTTCGCGATCACATTCATCAGGAGCGCCAGCAATTTCACAGGGGTCAGCCTGTTCAGTAGTAATTTGATATTCGCCTTCATGTTGTTCGGTGGCCT
>JBGTIB010000026.1:0-13592 GCA_041745875.1 Flavobacteriales bacterium
CCCGAAGCCAACGATGCTGGCACCCCACATCGTGGGTTCTTCGCCGGTGGCCTTCTGCATCAGCTTCATGATGGTTCGGCAATCCGCGGCTACATCATCGGGCTGCTGATCGATGAAAGCATCCACGCTGGCTTCATTTACCTTGGTCTTGAGTTCTGCTTTGGCCATGGGGCTGGGTATTGCGCAAAGGTGCATCACCGTTGGCATACGACCCACAGTGCGCTCAATCCACCCGGATCACGTTCCCCACGCCCGTGTCGTTGACATCAACCTCGGGCATGCCATGGTAGAAGATGTTACCGACGCCGCTGAGGTAGCCGAAGAGCCGATCATTGACACGCACTTCCATGCTGCCCACACCGGAGAGCCCCACCTGGCAGGTGTCGGTTTGCATCCCTGAGGCATTCACCCGGCCTACCCCGTGTTGGGTGATGTTGAGACGATCCGTGGAACCGTGCAGCGTGAGGTCGCCGACGCCGTTGCTAATGACCTCCATGCTCTCCGAGCCGAAGAAGCCCGACACCTCCACATCGGAAACACCATTCTGGGTGAGGCGGCCGAGGGTCGGCATGTCCACCGTGACATTGAACCTGAGACCGCTGTGATAATTCGCTTCTTCCAGCGAAATGATCAAGGTGTTTCCGGAAACGTCGGTTCTTACCTGTGAAAGAGCGTTCACATCGGTACGCACAGCGACATGTTGCGCAGCGCCGTAACGTATCGCGACCTCAATGGGTCCTTCGATCCGCACATCGGTGAAGGCGGGGACCGAACGTACCTCGGTGGTGATATGACCGCTGCTGCGGATGTCGTCCTTGTGGCAGGCGGTCAGGAATAGGGCGGTGATCGAGAGGAAGAGAATGGTGTACTTCGGTGTCATGGTCGTTCAGTTGTTGGGGATGTATTTGGCATTCACCCCTATGACATCGGTATCTCCGAATACCCCTACCCACAGTGCGAAATTTTTCAAGGACCACCTCGAACCGGATCGGGCGGATCCCGAACTTCGGCGCATGGCTGCCACGAAAAAGACCACCCCAGCGAAGAATACCGCTGTTCGGAAGAAGGACGCGGGTCCGGTAAAACTCCTCTCCGGCGGCAACCCGCAGATCGCCAAAGGACACGGTGATGAAGTCGTTCAGGAGTTCATCGACGCCATGCCCGATTGGAAACAGGACATCGGTCGCTGGCTGGACGAGGTGCTCACGCGCACCATCCCCGGTGTACACAAGATGGTGAAGTGGAACACGCCCTTCTACGGCGTGGATGGCGAGACCTGGTTCCTCGGCTTCCACTGCCTCAATAAGTACGTGAAGGTGGCCTTCATGATGGGTGCCCATATGAAGCCCATGCCGCCGGGCACCAGCAAGCAGAAGGACCCGCGCTACCTGGACATTTACGAGGACGCCCTGCCGGATGAGAAGCAGTTCGTCAGCTGGGTGAAGCAGGCGGCGAAGTTGCCGGGCGAGAAATTGTAGGCGAAGCTTTGCGGAGAATAGCCTGTCCAATCTCCGCACATTTTGCGGAGTTTAGCGGCGGCCCTACAATTCCCTTGCATGTCACCGTATACCACATGAACCCGAAAGTCGACTGGTTCTTCGAGAAAGACACTCTATGGAAGAAGGCCTATGCCAAGCTCCGCACCATCGCACTGGACAGTGGTCTCACCGAAGAGCTGAAATGGGGCCACCCCTGCTACACGCTCAATGGGAAGAACATTTTCCTGATGCACGGCTTCAAGGACTATTGCGCGCTGCTCTTCCTGAAAGGTGCCCTGCTGAAGGATGATCACAAGATCCTGATCCAGCAGACGGAAAGCGTGCAGAGCGCGCGGCAGATACGGTTCACCAGTGCAAAAGAGATCGTGAAGTTGGCGCCGGTGCTGCGGAGCTACATGCAAGAGGCGATCCTGGTGGAACAGTCCGGCAAGAAGGTTCCACTCAATAAGACCGCCGAGTTCGACATGTCTGAGGAGTTCGCCGCTAAACTGAAAGCGATGCCTGCGCTGAAGAAGGCGTTCCACGCGTTGACACCGGGCCGACAGCGCAGCTATCTGTTGCACTTCGGCTCTGCCAAACGGACGAAAACGCGTGAGGCGCGGATCGAGAAGAACATCGAGCGGATGCTGGAAGGAAAGGGGTTGAACGACTAGTGTGTTCGGCCCAATATGTGCCGGTCATGGCTTGCATGTCCACCACCCAGCACCACATCGGTGGCACGGGTATCGTTCATGCGAAGGTCGCGATCGTCCCGAACTTTGTTCCATGTCAACGACCACTTCCGTACGCATCGAGAAACCTACTCTGGCTTTTCTCACCGCGTTGGAGACGCACAACGAACGCCCCTGGTTCGAGGCCAACAAGGAGCGCTACCTGACTGCGCAAGCCAACATGGTGGTATTCGCCGATGCCCTGCTGGAACGCATGACGGCACATGACAAGATCAGTACGTCCAGCGGTAAGGCCAGCCTGATGCGCATCTACACCGACCAACGTTTCCACAAGGACAAGCCACCCTATGCACCGCGTTTCGGTGGCAGGTTGGTGCGCGTGAAACCGGCATTGCGTGGCGGCTACTTCTTCCGCATCCAGCCCGGCGACCGATCGCACGTGACCTGCGGTTTCATGGGACCAGTTGCCGATGACCTGCGATCGATCCGTCAGGACATCGACCACGACCATGGGACCTGGCGGAAGATCCTGCGCGGGAAGAGCTTGCGATCACAACTTGGCGATGTGTTCGGAGAAGAAGTCGCCTCCGTACCCCGTGGCTACGCGAAGGACCATCCCGCGGTCGACCTGCTGCGCAAGAAGCAGTTCCTGCTGCGTCGCACCTTCACGGACAAGGAGGTGCTGGCGCCGGGCTTTCTGGAAGAGGTGGTGAAGACCTTCCGCTCCGTACGCCCGTGGTTCGATCACATGACGGCCGTGCTTACCTCGGATGGGAACGGGGCGTAGTGTGATCACGCCTTCTTCACATACATACTCTTCAGCCCCATCGCCCCAAAACCTTCGATGCGGCAATCGATGTCGTGGTCACCTTCGACCAGGCGTATGTTCTTCACCTTGGTGCCCGCCTTCACGGGCTTGGGCATTCCCTTCACCGGCAGGTCCTTGATCACTACCACATCGTCGCCATTCTGCAGCGCGTTGCCGTTGGCATCCTTGATCACCCTGCCCGCCTCTTCCGCCGATGCCTCCTCCGGGTTCCACTCGTGACCACATTCACCGCACATCCACGAGGTGCCTGTGGGATAGGTGATGTTGGAACGGCATTCGGGACAGGATCTGGTATCGTCCATGGTGGCGACGAAGGTATCCGTTCACTGGGCCTTCGTATTGCCAGCGGCATTCCTTCGCTGAATTGACCAGCGTTTCACGCGGGGCCTTGGGGTTCTCGACCACTCGTTTAGATTTGACATGTACCCTACAACATCCCTAGGCATCACCCTGGCAAATGGAGTTGGGGGTTTGAATACCATGGACCGTTCCCAGATCATCGCTCAACTCGCCCGCCACGGCGAAGTGTTCCGTGCCATGCTCAGCGGCCTTCCACCTGAGGAGAGCACGTGGAAATCCGCTCCGGAAAAGTGGTGCGCACTGGAGATCATCAGTCACCTATACGATGAGGAACGCGAGGACTTTCGCGCACGGATTCGATCCACGTTGGAGACGCCAAAATTGCCCTGGCCCAAGATCGACCCGCCTACCTGGGTCACTGAACGGAGGTATATGGAACAGGACTTCGAGGTAATTCTGTCCAAGTTCCTCTCGGAGCGTGAACGCTCGTTGGAATGGCTGCACAGCCTCACCGATGCGCCCTGGGACAATGCCTACATACACCCCAAGGTGGGCCCGGTGAGTTGCGAACTGCTCCTCACCAACTGGGTGGCGCACGACCTCCTCCACATACGCCAATTGGGGAACCTGCGCTACGGATACCTCAGAGCCAACACCACCGTCCCACTGGACTATGCGGGTACCTGGTGATCCTCCTCACCACCACCCCTACCTTTCGGCCATCGTGATACACACCGGCCGCATCCAGGACCTGATCGTACTGCGCACCACCAGCGATGGGCTGGTATTGGGCGACGATGAAGGCAACGACGTATTATTGACGAACTCGGAGCAAACGAAAGGAGATCTCGCAGGAAGCAGTATGCGCGTGTTCGTTTGCCGCGACCGTGCTGGATCCCAACTGGCCACCACCGCATTGCCCAAAGCTGGGGAAGGGCAATTCGCCCAGATGCGGGTAAGTGCGATCCGCGGCGCTGGCGCGCTCATGGACTGGGGCATAGAACCGCACTTGCTGGTACCCCACGACGAGCAGAACAGGCCCATGGAGGAAGGTCGTTGGTACGTGGTGCGCGTGGCACTGGACGATGCCACGGATACACTGTTCGGTAGCACGCGGATCGAGCACTACTTAGATAACACGAACCTAAGCGTGCAACGTGGCGATGCCGTGGAACTCCTGGTGTTCGGTCGCAGTGATCTGGGCCTTTCCGTGATCGTGAACGACCGGCACCAAGGCCTTGTTCATGCCAGCGACATCTTCAAGACAGTTTCCCCTGGCGATCGGATCACCGGCTACGTGAAACAAGTACGCGAGGACAGAAAGCTGGACATCGCTCTACAGCCCATCGGCTACCGGCAGTACATCGATGTACATACCGCCATGCTGGCGAAGCGGCTGGAGGCCCGCGCATTCCTGCCCCTGACGGACAAGAGCTCGGCGGAGGATATTTACGCCGAGTTCGGGATCAGCAAGAAGGCATTCAAGAAAGCACTGGGCGCGCTGTACAAGGAACGGCTGGTGCGCATCGGTGAGGACGGCATCGTGTGGGTGGGTTGAGCATTCGAACCAACAGATCTTCCTCGGCACCATGAACCCCATTCTTCGCAACATCCTCGGTGTGATCGTCGGCATTGGCGTTTGCCTGTTCTTGAACGGTTCCCTGCTCGGCCTCCTGCTGGACCTTGTGGGCCCACCTGTAGGTTTCGACCCGAATAAGATCGACACGTACCGACTCTTGCAAGCCGAGCACCTGATGGCGCCGTTCACAGCGCATGCCGTGGGCTCCTTCATCGGTGGCCTGCTGGCCGCTCTCATCGCTGCCACCCATCGGATGAACCTCGCCTTGTTGGTCGGTGGCCTGCACATGATCGGTGGCATCGTTGCCGCGTTCCTGATCCCGGCACCGCTCTGGTTCATCGTGCTGGACCTCGCCGCAGCCTATCTGCCCATGGCCTGGCTCGGTGGCAGAGCGGCGTTGATGCTGCGGCGATAAGCAAGTGTCCCTTGCTGCCGTGATCGGACTACGGCGGTGAAAAAGTTCCGCAGCGACATAGCTTCGCAGGCATGGAGGACTTCCTCGACATCCTGCGGACCGAACTCGTGTCCTGGTATACCGAGTTCGTTCGGCTGCTGCCACGGCTGGCGTTCGCGGTGCTGTTCTTCATCGTCGCATACCTCTTCGCCGATCTGATCAGGCGCCTGCTGCGGAAACGGCTTGACCGGCGGAGTGAGGACAACATCCTATCGGCGTTCCTCTCGCGCGTTGCGAAAGGCATCGTGCTGTTGATGGCCGTGGGACTCGTGTTGAAGATCCTGGGGCTGGGTGGGCTCGCCAACGGCATGCTGGCCGGTGCGGGTCTGGGTGCTTTCATCGTAGGCTTCGCGTTCAAGGACATCGGTGAGAATTTCCTGGCAGGTGTACTCCTGGCCTTCAAACGCCCCTTCAAACCCGGCGACATCGTGGAGTTGGATGGATTCAAAGGGCGGGTGAAAGGCATCGCGTTACGCACCACGCACATGCGCACTTCCGATGGACGTGATGTGTTCATCCCCAATTCCGCCGTGGTGAAGAACTCGGTGATCAACTACACGGTCGATGGCTACTTGCGACACGCCCTTCGGTTCCGGATGGAGGATCATGCCGATATGGACAAGGCTGCGGCAGTGTTGAGGGCCGCCGCTACAGAGAATCCCGGGGTGTTGAAGGAACCATGGACGCCGAACGTGGGTGTTGGCGAACTGGGACCGGATACCGTGGAATTGGTACTGACCTATTGGGTGGACGTCTTCGACCCGGATTGGACCGAGGGCAGGATCCGATACCAGGTCACGCGCAAAGCCATCCATGATCTCCGCCAGGCAGGCTTCAACGCGCCAGCCACCACGGTGGAGATGCGGGAGCCACTCAATACCGCAATGTGATCCGAATGGCGCGGGCAACGAGGCAGCGTTCGGCCATTTAAACGCATCTTGTCAACGTGCAAGGCGAGTCCATCCCCACCCATCATCTCTCAGGACCCTCGCGGGTGCCCACGCGTGTGGAACACATCCGACCTGCGAAGGGTCCGGTGAACAACGGTGTGCATCGGCACGATTTCCACGAGCTTTTCTTTTTCGCTATTGGCAGTGGTCAGCACATGATCGACCTGGAGCAATACCCGGTATGCGCTCCTTCCATGCATCTGGTGGCGCCCGGGCAGGTGCATCATTTGAACCGGTCGGCGGACATGCAGGGCGTGGTGGTGATGTTCGCTGCGGAAGCACAGTTGGGGCAAGGCCATTCAGCGCGTGCCGAGCTCTTCGCACATGCAGAACGGCCCAGCGAGGTGATCCTGGACCAGGCACGCATGGAGGAGGCCATGGCGCTGGTGCATTCCATGGAAATGGAACTTTCGCGCAGTGAAGGACCCCTGGCCGAAGTGGTGGAAGGTTATCTCGGCATCCTGCTGATCAAGTGCGCGCATTGGGCGCGGAATACCGACGGACAGCAGATCCAGCGGAATGAAGTGCATGATCCCGTTCGTCGTTTCCAGGATCTGGTGGAACATGGTTTTCTTGATCAACGCCAGGTGGCCCACTATGCCGAAGCATTGGCGCTCAGTCCAGACCACTTGAACGAACTGGTGAAGGAGCGGCTGGGGATCACTGCCAGCGGCTTGATCCATGATCGTCTGTTCCTCGAAGCAAGACGCCTATTGCTCTATGCCGATCAAAGCATCAAAGAGGTCGGTTATGCGCTGAACATGAAGGATCCGGCCTACTTCACACGCTGGTTCCACAAGGCGGCAGGCATGACCCCGGTGGCCTACAGGGAGCACATCCGGGAAAAGTACCAGCATTGACGGTTTCCGTGCATTGTTGGCGGTTCCAGCACACCGGAGCTTTGTCAGCACAAACCTGCAACACATGGAACACCGGAACTACATCATCGCCAGGCACACCCTTGCTTGCGCTTGCTTCCTACTGCCCGGCCCTGCGCTCATCGCACAATCGCCCTGCGACGAGCTTGTCATCGAGGGGATCTCATACAGTCCATTCGATTCCACTGCGATCGAGGTGATCGTGAACAACAGCAGTAGCGACATCTTCTCCTACCCTTCCTTCGTCCTGCTGGACGCGCAGGGAGATACGCTCGCCAGGGAAGTGACCGGCTTCTTCGGCATCGGCATGGGACCACAGGCCCACTATCCCGTCACCGTTCCCGGCGCTGCGATCCCGGAAGTTCCTTTCGATGGCACACTTCTACTCCTTGGGATGTTCGGCGATACGCTCTACTGTGAATTCGATCTAACGGCGATCTCGCTCTGTCCGCCTGAGGAATGCATACCGGCCGAGATCTACCTGACCAACACCGGTCCACTCGTATCCTTCGATGTCTATTGGTGGGTGATCAATGTGACGGATGGATCGCAAGTGGCCACGGGTTCCTTCCCGATGGACGATGTGATGCACACACATTTCGACGCACTCTGTCTACCGCCGGGGCGTTACATCCTGGAATTGTCGCCTTTCTCCCCCATCGACGAAAATTACGTGCTCGGCATCACCAACAACTATGCATTCTCCATCGGCACCAATGTCGCCCAGCAACAGGACAGCACCCCGCTGGACCTCTCGTTCCACTGGTATGAGGCGTGCATCGATCAAACGCAGTCCATTGATGACAACAGCGCGCGCGACATCCAACTCATTCTGCAACACGGTGCCATACAGATAACTGCACCCGATCATCTGCCACTCGGCGAGGTCGTGCTCTGGGCCTCGGATGGGCGCTTGCTGGAGGCACGCAGCACCGGATCACCCAGTCTCAGCCTTTCCGTGGAAGGACTAGCCGCCAGTGTGATCCTGGTACGTGTAGTAGATCCCCAAGGACGTTCATTCGTGCAACGCATCTTCATCCCCTGAACCATGTCGAACAACAAACCAAAGGCATCATCGGGCACCCTGCTCGCTCGCCGCACCTTCCTCCAGGCCGGATCTCTGTTCGGCATCGGTTCCCTGCTTCTGCCCCGATCACTCTTTGCCGAAGGATCGGCAGCAGGCGGTGGTTGCGACCCCACGTCGGACGATATCCTCGGCCCGTTCTACCTGCCGGGGTCGCCGGTCACCACCCAAGTGGCATTGCCCGGCGAGCCCGGCACCCGGCTCTTCATCAACGGCAGCGTACTGGCCAACGATTGTCTATCACCCATCGAAGGTGCATCGATCGAAGTGTGGCAGGCCAATGATGCTGCTGTGTACGACACTTCGCAGAACTTCAACCTGCGCGCCACCATGTACAGCGATGCCAACGGGAACTATGCCTTCGAGACGATCATGCCTGGTCCCTATCTGAACGGCGCACAGTACAGGCCTAAGCACATCCACTTCCGCGTGAACAAACCCGGTTTCCCGGAACTGATCACGCAGTTGTACTTCGAAGGTGACCCCTTCATCACGGCCGATCCATGGGCCTCGCAGTCCGATGCCGCCGCGCGTATCATCCCGCTCAACACCACGGGACCCGATCAGCTGGAAGGACAATTCGACATCGTCCTGGACGGGTCTGTGGGGATCAAGCCCAACCGCTACGGCACCGACGGCGACCTCATGCCGGTGCATCCCAATCCGATGACCGACCGGTGCAGCATCCATTTCAATGTATTCCATCACGCGCGGGTGGAATTGCACATCGCCGACCTCAACGGTCGGTTCATTTCCACGCTCATTTCCGGTGAACAGGCGCCGGGACGCTATACCACGCAGTGGAATGGGACCGACGCTTCGGGGAACATGATGGCGCCAGGCACCTATCTGTGCCTGTTGCACATGGCGGGGCGAGCTGTGAAAGCGCAGCGGATCATGCGCGTGTAACGAAGGTGCGGTACAGTGGGGCGTAGGCACAGCCCAACTATGTCCAGTAGTGAATTCAGGACGACCACGATCACTCCGGGCGGTCCTCGGCGACCTTCACCACCAGCTTCGCACCTTCCAAAGGGGCACCATTGAGCTTCGATATCGCCTCACGGGCTGCAGTGGCATCGGGCATCTCCACGAAACCGAACAACTTGGAGGCACCCGTACCACGGTCCCTGACCACCGTGGCACGTTCAACGGTCCCGAAATACCCGAACAGCAGTTCCAGGTGGAGGTCAGTAACGGCAGGGCTTAAACGACTCACGAAAATATTCATGTGCATTGGATCAAAGGGTTGATACGAACGCGACACTGACCGATCGGCCGGACCCCGAAGGGCCCCTTGAGCGCCACACGAATTGACGTGTTGCAAGGTAGCAACTCCGATCGAGAACGAAGGGATGTACACTTTATTGGCCAGGGCCAGCGGATCCATGACTATTCAGGATACCATTCCAACAAGCGCACCTCGATCGCGGGATCGCTCTCATGGACGAGTCGCATGAAGCGCTCCACATCGCTGAAGCCGTCCTTTCCCCGGTAGTGATAGGGATGTACCACCCTGGGTTTGAATTCCAATACGGCACTTGCGGCCTGTTCCACGGACATGGTGTAGGGCTCGTTCATGCACACGAAGGCCATGTCGATATTGCGCAACGCCCGCATTTCCGGGATGTCCTCCGTATCGCCGGAGATGTACACCCGTCGATCACCCAAAGTGAGCACATATCCGTTGCCACGCCCCTTGGGGTGGCGCGGATCGTCGGGGTCCGGCATGTTGTACATCGGGATCGCTTCGATACCGATCCCCTTCTGTTCCGTGGAAGTCCCGTTGGCGAGCACGACGCATATGGCGCGCATATCGATGGGCAGCAGCTCCATCACGGCCTGCGGAACGATCAGCTTTGTATGCGCCAGATCCAATGCACGCAAGGTGGTGGTGTCAAGGTGATCGCCGTGGATGTCGGTGATCAGTACCAGGTCGGCAACGGGCAGGGATGTGTACAGTTCACCAGCACCGTGCGGGTCCACGAGGATGTGTTGCTCGTTCCAGGTGATCGCGAAGGCCGAGTGTTGGATCGGATGGATCAGGATCGCTTCTTCCGCAGGGATCGTGGTCCCGGGCGGAGTATCCGGCCCATCGTTCGCGGAAGGCGCAGGATCGTTACAGGCCACAGCCAGCAAAGGGAGAACGAGGAAGTATCGCATGGGACCGAAGGTACCACCATGCACCCCGAGAGCCTTCGCACCAGCGCGCCGGGGTCATGGCTTGCAACGAACAAGTTCAATGGGTAAGGACCTGCCACCACTACCTTACACCCATGGATGCACAGACCGCCCGCGCCATGGCCCTCGACATGCCGGGCACCGCCGAGAAGGACCACCATGGCAGGCCCAGTTTCAGTGTGAAGAAGAAGATCTATTGCACGCTGTGGATCGATGATCACCGCGCGGTGCTGAAACTCACATTGGACCAGCAGGCCACCCTGGGTGAGGAACATCCCGATGCCTTCGAACCAGTGCCGAACAAGTGGGGCACACACGGCTGGACGAATGTGTCCATGGCTTACATCAGCGAACGCACCTTCCGCTATGCGCTGGACCTGGCCTGGCGCAACGTGTGCCCGAAGTGGTTGCTGCCGACAAGGCAGGCTCCTCCGAAAGGATAGAAAGTGAAAGGGTGCGAGGGTGCGAGGGGTCCGGAGACTGACTCTCTTGCACCCTCGAACTCTTGCACTCTTGCACTCTTGCACCCTCGAACTCTCCCACGCTACTCCAACACCACCAACCTTTCCTTCGGCACTTTCACGCTGTAACCGAAGCGTAGCTGCTCGTTGGTGCGGGGCTCCACGCGTTCCTTCCAGGTAAGGAAGCCCTTCTCTGTGTTCACGCTGGCGCCACCGTTGTCATCGAGCTTGACTTCGATCTCGCTGCGTACGGCCACAGGGTATTGATCGGTGATCACAAGATCGATGGCTTGTGCCTTGTTGTTGCGCACGTTGATCTCCCAGCCCACGCTCTCGGTGCGCTTGTTGCCGATCACCTGCCGCTGGCTGAAGTCCTTGCGCTTGGTGCGCTGCACGGTAACGCCTTTGTCGCGCCCCAGACTGATGTCCAGCGTGTCGCCCACACCACCAAGGTCCAGCAGGCTCTCGCCCACATAGGTGCCCTCGAAGTAGATGTAGGCCGGGCCTGCCAACAGGTTCAGGCCTTCCCACCCGGTGACCTGCGCAAAGAGGAAGGCATCGAGGTCAAGCTTTGGCGTGCAGTAGTACTTGTAGCTGCTGGTGAGTTCCTGCTCCTGCACACCCACCTGGTGGTTCTTGCCATCGCTGGGAATGGTGTAGGGCACGCTGATGGCGAACTCGAAACTGGTGGCGCGCTCGGTGACGCTTTCGGCGAGGGCAGTGGTGGCGGATTCGTTCTCGGCCCAGCCTTCATCATTGTACATGCTATTGGACGTTGACCGACGCTTGGTGATACGTCGAGGTTCTAACTTAACAACGCCCATCATTGCCGACACTTGAGCCCTACTTCCTGAGACCTCGAACTCCTTCAACTCAACTGTACTTTGAACCATGTTCACGTTCATGGTCCCTGCCGAAATGGCCAACTGTTGTGAGCTGTAGCCGATGTAGTCAATACGCAACGACCGTCCGTTCAACGGGATGGCTATGGCATAGTAGCCATCCACATTACTCGTGGTACCATTGATCATCTGGCCGCTCACCTCCGTCAAGATCACGTTCACGAAAGGCAGTGGTTCCCCGGTCTTGGCATCGCGGATGATGCCGCGCACATCGCGCACGTTGGGGTTGTATCCTGGCTGCACGTTGGCCACCGGTGCGGGGCGTGGCCTACCGAAGTCCAATCGCCACGGATAGAGCGTGGGCATGATGGCTTCCTTGTTCGGCTCGCCGCTGCTGAGGGCCAGTTGCACTTTGTCCCAATCCTCGCCGGTGCTTTGGTACACCTGTGCCTTGTAGGTAAGCTGCATGGGCTTGGTGATGTCGGCCACACGGATGTCATACGTGGGGCTCCAGCCGGCACTGCTCACCATGTACTTTAGCGTGAGCGTTGCGCTTACGGCAGCGTTAGCGCTCACTTCAACAACCACCTCGCTGGTGGGACGCGTCTTCTTGCCCTGTACCTGGGCGAGTTGCAATTTCACTTTGCCGAGCTGCTCGTTCAATGCTGCGATCTTCCTACGTATCTCGATCCGTTTGAATGCCAAGGCTTCCTGCCTGCCGCGTAGGTACTCGTTGATGCTCTGCAGCTGTTGAATGCTCAGGCCTTGGTCACCAGCCACAACTTCGTTCTTGGCCAGACGCGCATCTTCCTTGTCGACAACGGCCAGCATGCTATTGTCCTGCTCAAGTTCCTCTTCCAATGCCTTGATGCGATCCTTGAGCACCACCACCTCCGCCCTGTCCTGTTTCTCTTCGAGGTAATTCAGCCGGTGCTGAACGCCCAGGATGGTGAACGCCCCGCTCCCACTGACCTGAATGTTCGACGGGTCGACCTCCTCGCTCAAGCCCGCAAAGACCAGCGTGGCGGTGCCTTTCGGCAGATCGACCTTGCCGGTGCGTGTCACCTCTGCCCCGCTGAGGAAGACCTTGACGGCACTGATGGTGGTGGTGACGGGTTTTTCAGCAGCGAAACCAACGCAGGGGACGAACAGCAGCAGTGCAAGGATCGGGATCGTGCGCATGAAGGATGGGGATGAAGGCGGAAGGAAGCAACCGCTCTATAGCGATGCCTGTTCGGGAGGGTCTGTTAGATTAAGTGTGTCATGATCTTGATCACTGTTGTTGTTGATGTTGTTGGGTTTTCAACGAGGGGGTTTGGGGGAGACTCATAACCTGTTGATCGTTGTTGGTAATCTGTGGATCGAAGCGCGGACCGAAGAGCAGGCGTAGTTCAGCGGCGATATCTCTCCATGCGAAGATGGGTTTGGCGGACATCTTCTCTACGATGCGCTGCTGGGCCAAGAAGAGCAGCTTGAGCAAGGCCATGTCACTAGCGAACACGCGCTTGGTCTTGGTGTACTTGCGCAGTTGCGCATGGAAGCCTTCTATCGGGTTGGTCGTGTAGATCAACTTGCGGATGCGCTCGCTGTAGCGGTACTTGCTGGCAAGCAACGGCCAGTTGGTGCGCCAGGAGCTCACCGCCTGGGGGTAGCGTTCGCCCCACTTGTCACTGAAGACTTCCAAGGCTTGCAGCGCTTGCTCTTCGCCAGGTGCTCGGTAGATGGTCCGCATATCCTTGACCACCTCTTTGTAGTGTTTGTAGCTCACATACTTGAGCGTGTTGCGCACTTGGTGAACGATGCAGAGTTGGATGTCACTATTGGGGTACACCAAGGAGATCGCTTCTGAGAAGCCGCTCAGATTGTC
>JBGTIB010000027.1:0-8673 GCA_041745875.1 Flavobacteriales bacterium
CCACACAGTTCAAGCAGACCCTGGGCATCGGTCTTACCTTCAATCTCGGCAAGGCGAAGGCGTAAGGTTTGAGCGATCCCACCTTCAAGGCGTACCCGCTGGATGCAGGGCGGTGGAGGAGGGCAGGGGTGAGAACAGGCCGTAGACCAACGGGTTGCCCGCACGCTTGTGCACGGCCAGGGATGCCAGTCCAAGCCGGGCTCCCTGTCGGTTGTGTACGTAGGCTTGAAGCGTGAAGGGGCCCTGGTTGCGACCCGCATCGGCGGGTTTGGTGGCCACGAGCAGGGTCGACATGCCTGCCCCGCTGCGCAGTTCCTTCCATTCAGCCGTCCGGTAGAACACGACCCCGGCATCGTTCTTCAGTTCCACCACCAGTCCGGCATCGGTGTTGGGGTCATGTGCATCCAGAAGGGCCACCACTTCGAACACATCCTGTGGATGCTCGAACAGGTTGTCCATGCCCAGCTGTACGGACACCCCGTACTCCCTTCCGGTAAGATCCCACCAGTGCATGCCTCTGATGCTGTCCCGCACCGTCGGCAGGTCCGGGTGGATGTCCCAACTACCCCCGTGCCGGGCCGCCGGGGTCGCCATCGCCAGAAGGATGCGATCTTCCACGGCATGTTCCGCAGGTCGGTCGGTGAAACGCAGCACCTGACCCTCCACCATGTCGCGACGGTACACCACATTCGGAAAGTGTTCCTGGATGCGGCCCACCGTTTCGGGTGGTGCTCCATGGCTTTGCCCGTACACCACGGTCCGGCCGCGCATGGTGTGTAGCAGACTATCCAGGCGTTCGGCGTTCCAAGCGGTCCCACGCAGTTGCACATGCGGGAGATCCTTGGCAGCGATGCCTTGTTGACGCTGTACGAAGGCGATGACCTCATCCGGGGCATCGAGCAATACCACAACATTTTCGTGACCCAGCTCATCCAGGGTGCGCACGCTCTCCTCGACCATGTGCGTGTATTTGGACGCATACATCAATGCGTAATGGCGCCGCTCGAACACCAGTCCATGAACACCGACCAGCACGAGGAGTGCGCAGATCCCCATGGTCCGGGAGCGCCCCCATTCAGGCAGACCGGACAGGATGGCCAGAAGGAGGAATGGGAACGAGAAGATCAACACCGAGTGTTGCAACACGGGATCCACCAGGATCGAATACGCGAACCCGATCACCAAGGGGGTAAGTCCCCAGAACAATGCGAAGTGACCGACCGGACCCGCACCTGTGCCTCGGAGAACCCGGAAGCCCAGCGACAGCAGTACGAGGGTGGCCATGAGCGCACCCAGGACGACATCATAGTGTAGGACCCACCGCACATGGTCCACGAGCCAATGGGCGTCGGGCGCGGCCAACCATTGTCCCACGCCGCCGTAGCTCAGTTGCTTCAGGAAGATCGGCACGTTCGGCAGATAGAGCAGGACAGCCGCGCCACAGGCCAGCAGATAGGGGGTGCGCTGTTCCCTGCTGGCGAGGATGAAGCCGGTGGCGGCCACCAGGCCAGCGAAGAGCAGTGTGAAATGGTGCACGTAGGCACAGAGCACGAAAGCCAGCGAAGTGCCGATCAATGCACGCCGCGCATTAGCCCCGTCGGCCAGCCAGCGTGTCCATTGGTCCACCAGGAGCGCACAGGTGAAGAAGCCCAGGGAGTACGGCCGTGCGATCTGCCCGTACATCACAGTGTATTGCAGGGTTGAAAGCAGAGCGACGATCACCAAGGCCACGGTGGCATTGGTCCAGGTGATGAAGAAGCGGTAGAGCAGAAATAGAGCGACGATGGATGCGAGGATGAAGGGGGCCTTCACCACTGCTTCGCCATAGCCGAACGAACTTGTCCAATATTGGAGGAACACGGCCACTGCGGGTGGATGCGCGTCCACCACCACACCGCGTTCGATCAGCATTACGAACGATGCGTATCCCGTCCGCACCAGGCCGCTGATCTCATCGTGCGTGTAGGCGATCTTGTCCAGTTCCCAGAAGCGGAGCAGGGCAGCGATCAACAGCAGCACGAGCAAGGTCCAACGTGCCCAAGGCTCACCGGGGACGAGCGCCCCGCCCCAGCGTCCGATGTGCGTGCGCCACGCCATTCGATCTCAGCTTTCGCGGTCGATGTCCCGTTTCACATCCTTGGCCTTGAGGCTTTCGCGCTTGTCGTAGGTCTTCTTGCCCTTGGCCAGGGCGATCTCCAACTTCGCGAAGCCGTTGGCGGACATGAACAAGCGGGTCGGCACGATGGTCATGCCGGCATCCTTCAATTTGCGTTTCAGCTTGTCCAATTCACGTCTGTTCAGCAGCAACTTGCGGTCGCGCTTGGGTTCATGCACGAAGTGGACGTTGCTGCCGTAGGGGTTGATCTGCATGTTGCGCACCATCAACTCATCGCCCACGAAGGCGCAGAAGGCCTCGCTGATGCTGGCCCCACCGGCCCTGATGCTCTTGATCTCGGAGCCCATCAGCACCATGCCGCAGGTGTAGGAGTCGAGCAGGTGATACTCGAAACCTGCTCGGCGGTTCTTCACATCGATGGTAGGGGAGGCCATGGGGCCGCGAAGCTACGGTGGGGCGCGAAGGCGGGAAGCAATGGGTCGGTAGGGGCCGTATTGAACGGAAGCGCGGCCCTCCTTTCGGACGCGTGCTGTATGAAACCGGTTCCTGTTTGCCGTTCAAGGAAAGCCGTTCCCCACCATGCCCAACCCGTTCCCCGGAATGCATGTCACCTTTCCGTCGAACCTGCGTTGAAAAGTTCGGTGAGGTACAATACTTGCCTGCCACGACACATGGCCCTCCGCATCTCCTTCAAACCCGGCATGAAGCAGTCGCATCTGGCGGCCCGCTATTTCCAGGATGCGGTCGGGGACCTGGTGGAGGCCATGATCGATGGGCTTGATGAGCGTACCTTCCTGATCAATGCCGAGGAAGGCCCTTCACTCCAATTGCGCACCTGGTCGGCGACCGACCTGAAGGAGCAGGACCTGCATGAACTGTTCGACTGGTTGCTCGCGCTTCGTGCCGATGTCCACGGTTTGCAGGAGGATCCCCGTGATCACAGTTTGTTGGGACCCATTGTGGCCAACTGGATGCAGGAGCATCTCGGCGGCGCACACCTCTTTGTGGAGTTGTCCATCGTACCGCCTGAAGGCGAGGTGGAGGAACAGGCGGAATTCACCTTCGGCATGGTGCGCGGCCGCACCGTGATGATCAGTACCGATACATTGCTCTTCACCTGGCTGGAGGAGGGCTACTTCGGCCTGTCCATGGCCGGATACGGCAGCTACCTGCTGGAGTTGGAGGATGGTGAGGATAGCGCACCGCGCTCCTTGCGGCGCGCCTCCTAGGCCAAGCTACCGCTACTCCAGCAAACCGTTCCTAGCGCACATTTCCTGTCAGCCTGCACCGTAGCTGGTCACAGGCGTCCGGTCCGCACCACGAGATCTGTAGCTGTCCGCTTGTCAATGCCGTCCGCACGCGGTGGCGTGTTACCACCAGCCCATCTACCACGATCGCCACGCTCTCGTCCACGCGCTCCGCAGTGAAGGACTTCAGCAGCTCCGAGGCTTCGGGTGTCAGGCTCAGCAGCAGGCGTTGTTTGTCCTCGGACTGTTGCTCGGCCTGTGGCGGCATTTCCAGCAGCAGGGGCACGAAAGCCGTGGTGTCGATCAGCACGAGGAGCCCGCGTTCATCGGCTTCCAGGAAGAGACTGTGGAAGGGCACGGCAATGGTGCCTTTTGGCGCAGGCGTGGTCCAGTTGCTATCCACAGCGAAGGCGGGTACCATGTAGAGGCCATCGGGTGGGGATCGGGCGAATGCGTCGGTCATGCACGCAAGCGCTAGCAGCGCCAATGAGATGCGGGTGAGGAGGGAAGTGCTTTGCATAGCCAAGGCAAATTAGATCGTATCGCTCGAAACCCACACGGTTGGTATCATCCAAAAGAAGCAGCGCTATCCATGGAGACCGAGGTGGTGGAGAGGGTTATGCGGGAGTGAAGGAAGACGCGCATAGCGGTGATGTTGAGCGCATCCTCACTGATGGTCGAGCCGGTCGCGCTACCTATTCAGCACCGAAGAACTCCGTGGCGAACCCCGTGGGCGTATAGTGGTCGATCTGCGCATGGGCGAAGTCCTTGCCATTGCAGGTGATAATGGCATCGATGCCACCGGCGCGTACGGCCGCGAAATGTTGGAGCCCATCTTCCAGATCGCTGAATTTGCTCGCCATGCTGGCGTAGAAGTCCGCCATGGTCACGGGTATCATCTCCGAGAACAGGGCCAGGATATCGATCATGGCAGCGACCACCCGTGCGCGATCGGGTTTGTTGCGTGCTGTCTCCCACCTCCGGCTGAGTACGTATTGCACATTGGCCATCATCACCGGCGTGGTGATGCCCAGGAACTCACCGGCCTCCAGCGCATCCATGATCCGGATGCTTTCAGCGCTTTGCTGTTCGTTCTGCAACATGGCGGCGATCACCACATCGCTATCTACCAGGATGCGCATCATGCCCTTTTCGTTTTGGCTTTGCCACGTGAAGGTTTTGCTTCACGGATACGCCTGGCTATCTCGCCCAACTTGTCATCGCGCTGGAGGTCGGCATCGGTAAGGGTGCCCAGGGAGCCGCCCCAACGTTCACTCCATGTGGGCTTCTTTCGCTTGGTCCTGGCCCGGCGGAAACGCGCTGAAAAGATCTCGCTGATGCTCTTGCCGGTCCGCTTGCTATCGGCCCGTGCTTCGCGGATGATCGCATCATCCACGCTGAGTGTGAGCTTCTTTTTCATAATTCAAAGATACGTACAAGGGTGAGGCGCACGTAGATGGTCAGTAGGATGGCTGAGAGGCCATCCGTAGCACCACCCTACCTTCGGGCGCTTCGACCACATGCAACGCGTACTCATCACCGGTGCGACCGGGAACATCGGAGTCGAAGTCGTGCACTCCCTCTGTGAGCTGAGCTCGGGTCTGGAAGTGATCGCTGCGGTACGCAATGAGGAGCAGGCGCGATCCAAGTTCGCAGGATGGGGCGATCTCGGCTACCGGCCCTTCGACTTCGAGGATGCCACAACCTTCTATGCAGCCTTTGAGGGCATCGACATCCTCTTCTTGTTGCGTCCTCCGCACCTGTCGAACGTGGAGAAGTACTTCGAGCCATTGCTGCGGGCGGCCCGCGACAAGCAGGTGAAGCAGGTGGTGTTCCTTTCCGTGCAGGGCGTTGAAGCGAGCAAGGTGATCCCCCACAACAAGATCGAGCGGGCCATCATCACCCATGGCTTCGACCACATTTTTGTGCGCCCCAGCTACTTCATGCAGAACCTGACCACGGCATTGCTGCCGGAGATCGTGGCGAGCAAAAGCATCACACTTCCCGCAGGCGCGGCCAAGTTCAACTGGGTCGATATCCGGAACATCGGCGAAGCGGTGGCCATCCTGATCATGTCCTTCGAACAGCATCGCAACAAGGCCTTCGACATCACAGGACCGGAGAACCTGAGTTTTCAGGAGGTCGCTACCTTGCTCTCCACAGGTACCAAGCTGGACATACGCTACCGTAGCATCGGCCCCGTGCGCTTCTATTTGCTCAAGCGGAAGCAGGGTGTTCCCAGCGGATTCGCGGTGGTGATGACCATTCTGCATTTTCTGCCCCGGTTCCAGCAGGAGCCACGGATCTCGGAGAACTACAAGCTGTTGACGGGCAAGGAACCGACGCGTTTGGTAGAGTTCATTGAGCGGGAGAGGGAGGCGTTCTTAGGACCTTGAACAGCCCTCAAGCGTCCTGTTCGTTCATGCTGATCGCCCCAGGCAGCATCAACAGGAAGGGCAGGGCCGCCCTGTAGTCCAAGGCCTCATACTCCAAGCCCAGCAGCCGGATGTTCTGGTAGTAGGTCCGGTGGTGTGTGTAGTAGTTCTTCTCCGATTGGATCAGCCAGGCCTTCTCGCCCAGCTTCTGTGCCAGGAACCATTTTTCGAGGAGCCTTGCGCAGCGTCCGTTGCCATCGTTGAAGGGATGGATCTTCACGAAGACCAGGTGGAGCATGGCGGCGAAGTAGAAGACCTCCGCGAGCGATAGGTCCATGGCCAAGAGCTTCGCAAGGTCGCTGAAGAGCTTGTCCAGTTCCGTTTCCACGATAAAGGGTGTGGCCGCCACGTATTCGATCTTACCATCGGACGTGGTCACGTACATGTTGCCAGTCCTTACCCAGCCCCGCCTGCCCTCGGGAAGGATGTGGCGGGAAAGCATGCGGTGTGCTTCGAGGAGGTTGTTGCGGTCGCAAGTGTTGGCCTTGGCGAACTGGTAAGCTTCGTACAGGTCGTCGATCTTCTGCGTGTGGTTGGGCAGGAAGGGGATGCAGAAGCGCTTGTGCTTCACGTACGTGTCCAGCTCGATGTCCTCGCCTTCGATCTTGGAGGAATAGACCGCCGATACCGAGGTGTAGAAGCTGAAGGCATCCACCGATAGTTCGCTGTCCTGCAGCTCGGCATACTTCGTCAGGGGGGCATCGGCAACGGCTTCGTGGTACGCCGCAAGCAGTTCCACCGGCAATATGTTGAACTCGGTGTGCTCCATGGTTCAGCAGCGGCTGAAGGTGTGGTCGCTCACTTTGTCCGTTCCGAACCAGAGGAGGGTGGGCATGGGTGCGAAGATGGGGCCTGGGTGGTAATGATCGCTATCGATCAGCAGTGCCAAGCGGCAAGGAAGCCAACCGCAGATGGACGCAGATGAACGCAGATGGGTCCATCCATATCGCCGCCTTGTCGGTCCCGGCAAACCGGAGGCTGGCATTTATCCGCGTCCATCCGCGTCCATCTGCGGTTCAAACCCAACAGACCGCCAACGTCGGTCCAACTAACATAAGAGCCCATCCGCTGCTACATTCGTCACATGCCCTGCAAGCATCAATTCCGGCTCATAGCCATCCTGCTCTACATCTGGTTTTCCGGGCACAGCCGCACTCAGGCATGCTCGGTGCTGTACTACGTGGATACCACCTCCGGCAAGGTGTACGTGGTGAACAACGAGGACTACTGGTACGATGTGAAGGCCTACATCCAGATCGAACCCGCATCGAAAAGCGGCATGGCGCGACTGTGGTACGGGTGGGATGCTTTCGCACAGGGCGGGATCAACGAAGCGGGGCTCGTCTTCGATGCGGCCGTGACGCCCGAGCAGGAGCGGATCCCCGGTCATGGCGGCCCGAAGGGGAACCTGGGCGACGAAATTCTCGCGAAGTGCGCCACGGTGGAGGAGGCCCTGGCCTACCTGGAGCTAAAGCGCGTCGCGCTGCACAACAGCCATATGATGTTCGGCGACAGGAGCGGCAAGGCGGTGATCGTGGAGTGGGTGGCCGGTGAACGAAAGCTGCACTGGATGGTGGGCAACCGGCTGATCATGACCAACTACCTGCTCTCCGACAAGGCGGCCGGGAACTACCCCTGTTACCGCCACGCCTCCATCGAGCGCAGGCTGAACGACCTGGAACGCAGCGGGGAGCCGATCGATCTGCTGCGCGTGGGCAACACCTTCGGGCAGGCGGGCCAGGCACCACGGCCCGTGGAGGGCGAGCGCATCGGTGGCACGGTGTAAACCTCCTTCATCAATGTCACCGATATGGCCTTCGTGCTTTCCTACAAGATGAGCAACCAGAACGTCGTGCAGCTCGACCTGAAGGCGGAGTTCGCGAAGGGGAGGAGGCAGAAGATCGCGTTGAAGGATTGAGGATGGGGAATGGGGTGCGGACGTTATCTTCGGGATGTGTCACTAGGAAGGGTAAGTTGCGTCTATGCACCCAATATGGCTGCATTGTCGCAATACGGCAATCATCCCATAACGGTGCGTAAAGCGCAATACGGCAACATATAAGGCTCAAACGCAGTCGGCAGACTGCGATTTGAGCCTCTGTTGAACGAACCGTGCTAGCCACGGAGTGCCCTGCGCCCCTTTATGGAATTTCGATCCGCCCGCTGTGGGCGCGGGTTTGCGAGCGGCCAGGGTGGTGCGGGCATGCCGGTGGACGATAAGCTGGGGCGGCCGGGGGATGGAGCGTTGCGCAGTGTGCCCATGAACGCCTTGGAGCCGTGCGCACGGCATGCAGATGCCCACGAGCGCTACCCTCCGGGCAAGGCACGCCCAGCCCCGCGATGGAGGTGCTTTTTTCAGGCCGGTACATGGGTGCGGGTTTTGAGTGCGGGATCCTGCCAGGGCGGTGGGCCACGGTGCGGGGGCAGCAACCGCAGGGTGACCATGGTGGGGGTGCCGCAGCAGGCGCACATCTGCGGATCATAGCCCAGGCGCACCCGGCTCAGCTCCTGCCAGTCCATGGCCTTGATGCGCGCCGCAGCGCTTCCCGGATCGCCACTGCCGAGCCACTGGCGTTTGCTGCGGTTGCTCAGGATCCCGTAGTGCCGGATGCGCCGGTAGCCCCGGGGCAAAATGTGCAGGCAGAAGCGCCTGAGGAACTCGGTGGCCTCCAAGCGCAGGAGCTTCTCTTTGCCCCCATCTCGGTAGTCCTTCCAGGTGAAGGATACCCCGCCGCCATCGATGTCCCGCAAGCGGTGGTCGCTGATGCCCGAGCGGTGCGTGTAGCGGCCCAGGTAGGCGATGATGCGCCGGCGCCCGCGCAGCGGTGCCTTGGCGTACACCACCCAGGGCTTGCTGAACAGCGCCTTGCGAGCG
>JBGTIB010000028.1:0-5317 GCA_041745875.1 Flavobacteriales bacterium
GAGTTCCTTGAGTTGTCCTCAAGGAAACCCACACCAGCGACTGGCGGCAATTCAAATCCGCCCCACGCATTTTCGTTCGATAGGCCGCGTCCATATTGGGCTCATCCTATGTTTGACTCCAGCTTAACCGGACACCAGTGATGAAAAATGATGAATGAAAAATGGCTGACGCATGGAACGGAAGTACGACATTGAGGATCGATGCATTGTCTTCGGGGCGGAGATCGTGAAGCTCACCGATAGTCTTCCAACTACGAAAGCGGCGAGTCATTTGGGAAGTCAGTTGTTGCGAAGTGGCACCGCTCCGGCCTTGCACTACGGCGAAGTCCAAAGCGCCGAGTCACCGAGAGACTTCATACACAAGATGGGCATGGCGCTGAAAGAGCTTCGAGAGTCGAAGAACAACATGCGGGTGCAGGCGCTTGCCGGGCTGATGGACCTGAATAAACCGGAACAGGCGTGGTTGGTGAAGGAGTGCGGCGAGCTGATCGCCATCTTTAATGCCAGTATCAAGACCGCCGAGAAGAACAACCCCAGAAAGAAGTGATCGCCGTTACGGGTTCCATTGATTTGACATTTCGATCTTTTCATTCATCATTTTTCATTCCTACCCCGTTGCACGTCAACAGCACCATGGTCCATCTCGGTTTCCGAACCCCTCGACCCGAATGCGGAGCGGAAACCGGATCGCACCATGGGTCATTCACCATTTTTCATTTTTCATTCATCATTTTTCATTCCTGAGCCATGCATTGGCTTGACTGGATCATATTGCTCGCCACCCTCGGCTTCATCGTGGGATACGGCGTGTGGAAAACCCGCACGGGTGCCACCAGCGACAGCTACCTGCGTGGCGGAAGCGACAACCGCTGGTGGGGCGTGGGGCTTAGCGTAATGGCCACGCAAGCCAGCGCGATCACCTTCCTCAGTACACCAGGACAGGGATTCCTGGACGGTATGGGCTTCGTGCAGTTCTACTTCGGCCTGCCCCTGGCGATGCTGGTGATCGGCGCGGTGTTCATCCCGCTGTACTACAAGTGGAAGGTGTACACGGCCTACGAGTTCATCGGGCGGCGTTTCGACGGCCGGGCGCGGCTGCTCACAGCGGGACTGTTCCTGATCCAACGTAGCCTGGCAGCGGGCATCACCATCTACGCGCCCAGCATCATCCTCAGCAAGGTGCTGCATTGGCCGCTAAGCTGGACCTGCGTGTTCATCGGTGTGCTGGTGATCATCTATGTCACCACCGGCGGGGCGCGAGCCGTGGGCGTCACCCAGAAGCAGCAGATGGCCGTGATGTTCCTGGGGATCTTCACCGCCTTCGGGCTGGTTGTGCATTACCTCGGCGATACGCTCTCCTTCGGCGAAAGCTTGGCACTGGCCAAGGACCTTGGGAAGATGGAGATCATCGACACCTCGTGGGACCCCAGCGACCGCTACACGCTATGGAGCGGACTGATCGGCGGCTTCTTCCTGCAGCTTTCCTACTTCGGCACCGACCAGAGCCAGGTGCAGCGCTACCTCAGTGGGCAAAGCATGCAGCAGGCGCGTACCGGTCTGTGGATGAACGGCCTGCTGAAGATCCCTATGCAATTCTTCATCCTGCTGACCGGCGTGCTCGTGTTCGTGTTCTATCTGGTGAATCCGGCGCCGGTGCATTGGAATAGTGCGAATGTGGTAATGGTTGAGGGGTTGGGGGTTGTGCCCGATCGCAGTGACGGTGGTGCCCGCACGGGTAGCGTCGACCCTCCGGGTCGACCTACCAGCATGCGGGAACAACACATCCGGAACACCGCCACAATAGCCACCGCCACCAAGGCCTGGGTAGACGCCCACCGCAGCAGCCTGACAACCGACAACCAACAACTGACAACCGACCTCCAACAAGCCCTCGCACAAGACGCCACCCTCCGAGCCCAATACAAGGAGCGGATCGCCGAGGAATTCCCCAAGGCCGAGACCAACGACAAGGATTACATCTTCATCACCTTCATCATGGACCACCTGCCGATCGGCGTGATCGGGTTGTTGCTGGCCATGATCTTCAGCGCCGGGATGAGCAGCACGGCTGCCGAGCTGAGCGCACTGGCCACCACAAGTACTGTGGACGTGGTTCGAAAAGAACGCACGGACCACGAGCATGTGATCGCCACCAAGTGGGCCACGGTGCTTTTCGGGGTGATGGCTCTCGCCTTCGCAGCCATCTTCTCGCTCTTCGACAACCTGATCCAGGCGGTGAATATCCTCGGTTCACTGTTCTATGGCACCATCCTGGGTATCTTCCTGGTGGCCTTTTTCTTGAAGTGGGTGCATGGCACGGCGGTTTTCGTAGCGGCGCTCATTGCCCAAGTGGTGATCCTGGTCGTCCATTTTTCGGACATCCAGCTGGCCTTCCTGTGGTACAACCTGCTGGCGCCGGCCATCGTGGTGTTGCTTGCCATGCTCATACAAGCGGTCATTGGCAGGGCCGGTACAGCTTCGGTTGCGGGGCGCGTGTGACGTGGTGAGCCGGGCATACGCTGCCTGCGGACGGGCACCCCGGAATGGGCGCCATGGCTCCAAGAATGGCCATATCATCCGTTCCTGGAAGCAAGTGGACGGCCGGTTGGGCCACGCGGATGAAAAGTTACCTTTGGGGCGGACCGTTGTTCTGGTCCAAACCCTGTAACCAACACCCTCATCATGAAAAAGACCTTACTCAGTTTAACATTGACCGGGTTCGCTGTGGCCGCCATGGCTCAGCAGAATGGACCCATCGACCGGGACCAACAAGCGCGTACCATCAAGTCCGACGGCCACCAGAATTCAGATGGCCTCCAGGCTGCACCCAGTACGACCAACCCCTTGGGCTGGCGTGGCACTGCCTTCTGGACCGAGGATTTCTCGGGCGGTGTAATTCCTTCAGGTTGGACGAATGCCGATGTTGGCACGGTAGCCCCTACGCCTGATGTGACCTTCGTATGGTCCAGCGACGCTGCCGCTGTAGGAGTGGCAGCATTGGGATATGCACCTTCTTCGACCTTCAACTCAGCGACCGCCGCCAATGGCTACCTCTGGGCCAATTCGGACCGCGGTCTGGCCAGTGCGCCACTGACAACACATGTCACCGAACTGACCACCACGGCCATTGACTGTTCCGGCCAACCATCCGTCCAGCTCAATTTCCAGTCGCTCATCGGCGTCTTCGATCTTGATGCCAACGTGAACGCTGTTGTTCGCGTGAGCACGGATATGTCCAACTGGACCACCTACCAGGCATTCCCCTGTCTGGTGACCGGGGCAGCCGCTCCTCCGTGTGCACGGTGGTCGGCCAACCCACAGATGGTCAGTGTCGACATCACGCCCACCGCTGCCAACCAATCCACGGTTTACATCCAGTGGCAGTGGACCGGTGGATGGGAATACTTCTGGGCCATCGACGACGTGGAACTTGCCCCGCTTCCGGAATACGAGCGCGTGCTGGGCCTTGCCTATATGTCACACGTCGGTGATGGGCTGGAATACCACCGCATCCCCACCAGCCAGCTTTTCGCCGATTTTATTCTCGGTGTCAGTGCTTCGAACGTAGGCGCCAACCTGCAGACGAATGTCACGCTTAATGCCGTGGTGACAGCCCCCGGTGGAGGAACCGCATTCTCCGCTTCCGAGAATTTTGCCCAGATCGCACCGGGTGATACTGCGACCATGGAACAGACCGTGACGCTTCCCGGTGGTCTTGCCACTGGCCTGTATACGGTGAACTTCACCATTACTTCCGATCAGGATGCTCTTGAGGCCAACCCGGATGATGATGCCTATGAGCGTCGCTTCGAATTGACCGATAACAAGTACAGTCTGGATGGTATCGGGGTGCATCCTCCTGCGATCGAAGCTACCGCCTCGCTGGGCACCAACAGCTTTGCCAACAATGAGGATGGGCTCATGCTCTTCACCTACTTCGAGATCGCCGAGGCGATGGACGCCTATGGTATGGAAGCCATGCTGGCAGTAGGCACTGTGGTGAACAGCCAGTTGATCTTCAGCATCCACACTGCTGCTGATATCGACAATGATGTCGTGAACTCCCCTCTGGCTGATAGTGACTTCATTACCGTTACTAACGCGCATGTGAGCAGCGGAATGGTCTCCGGAGCCTTCTTTGGCGGTGCCGTGACGCTACAGCCTGGTGGATACTATGCAGCAGTGGCGCTGTACAGCAATGCCGGTGCGAACATCATTCGGATCCTGGATGACATAACTGTTCCCCAACCAGATGGCGCCAGCCTCATTTATCTCCCTGTGGCTCCCAGTCCCGCAAATCCCGCCGGCGTGTATGGCAATGGCATAGCACACGCCATCCGTCTCTCCAGCGACCCCGAGATGAGCATCAATGATCGCGCTGGTGAACTGAACGGTGTTTCCATGTATCCCAACCCAACCGATGGCCTGCTCTGGATCAATACCGAGCACGCAGGGAACCACGTGATCGAGGTTCTTGACATGGTAGGTGCCCTGGTGCACATGGCCAATTTCAACCACCTCACCACCATTGATCTTGGTGGTCTGGCCAAGGGCATGTACATGGTGCGCATCGCCAACGACAAGGGCTCGATGGCAAGCCGCATCACGGTGCAGTAGATCCACTTAACCGATACCATTGGCAGGGGCCGTCCGAAACCGGGCGGCCCTTGCTGCATTCAGGGCCGTCCTGACTGTCGCTCCGCGGTACCGAACCATCGACCCCACCGTTGCGCACGGGGCGGAACGTTACGACATACTATCCATTGTATTTCAGGGACTTGTGCATAGCCTTGTTGCGGCTTTGGGCACTGCCAGCAAAGTGCCTTCCCGATCGTACCGAACCATGAAACATACACTACTCACCTGCTCACTCCTGCTTGCCACATCGGTGCTATTCGCCCAACGTCCGTCCATGCAAATGGGCACAATTTCCCTGGAAGGGCGCGCACTCAATTCAGACCGTGCCGTAACCGATACCATTGCCCCTGGTTCCTGGGCTGATGACCCCACCACACAACTCACCCGATGGGGTGCTTTGTGCGGTCCCGATACCGCGACGGCGCCCTGTGGATACATTCTGGGCACCAATGGTTATGGTGACAAAGCCAAGGCACAAATGTTCCTGCTCGATGATCCATCGACCCTGGTGGAAGGGCTCATTTTCTGGTTCTATGCCAAGGACGGCAACCCCGATGCGGTCGTGAACGCGCGTATCTACGACACCAATGGGAATGGGAACATGGAAAGCGGACCCGTCACCAGCGGAGCACCAGGTAGCATTCTCGCTGACAAGACGTTCACACTGGCGGATGTGGAT
>JBGTIB010000029.1:0-5061 GCA_041745875.1 Flavobacteriales bacterium
CGCACCGCAGCCGAGACCAGCAGCCCACTCTCGGTTCTCAGTGGAGACAAGGAGATCTCCACCGGGAACTCGGTGCCGTCCTTGCGCCGCCCTTGTAATTCCAGGCCATGCCCCATCATGCGGACCTTGGGATCGGCTCCATATGCTTTGCGGTGTGCGACATGTGCATGCGCCACATGTCCAGGCACCAGGATCTCCACAGTGTGACCCACCAATTCCTCGCGCTTGTAGCCGAAGAGGCGCTCGGTTTGTTCGTTCACCAACTGAATGATCCCCTGGTCATCGGTGATCACCATGGCATCGGGTGCCGACCCCAACAGAAGTCTGAAGCGTTGCTCGGCCTCGCGCACATTCTTTTCGGCAATTTTGCGCTGCGACACATCGCGCACAGCGGCCGAAACCAGGAGACCGCCCTCGGTCTCCAAGGGTGACAGGGCGATCTCCACAGGGAATTCGGTGCCATCCTTTCGACGTCCCTGAAGTTCCATGTCGTGCCCCATCATGCGCACTTTGGGATCGGCGCCATATCGGTGCCGGTGTTCCTTGTGCCGGTGGGCCAGACGCGCGGGAACCAATAGTTCGACCGGCTGCCCGATGAGTTCGCTGCGATCATACCCGAAAATGCGTTCGGTCTGTGCGTTCACCAACTGTATGATACCTTTTGCGTCCGCGATCACCATCGCATCGGGTGCCGATCCCAACAATAGGCGAAAGCGCTCTTCGGCATGCGCCATTTCCTCCTTGGCCTGCCTGCGCTCCGTGATATCGGTCAAGAAGGCATTGAAGGTCACTGTTCCGTGAGAACGGGTCGGTCGGATGGACAGTTCCACCGGAAATAATGAACCATCGCGTCGCTGAGCCTCGATCTCCACCCGTTTGTTCAGGATCGGACCTTCCCCGGTGGCGAGGTAGTGCCGCAGCCCGCGCTCATGTGCTGCACGATGGTTCGGCGGAATGATGGTCTCGTCCAGGGAGCGACCCATGGCCTCTTTGCGGGACCACCCGAACATGTCCTCGGCCGCCGCGTTCCACCCGGTGATCAGCCCCCCGGCATCCATCGCCACGAAAGCATCGACGGCATTGTCCAAGGCAGCACGAAGCTGTTCGTTCATGCGACCCTCATCACGCGTGGTTCGATCCGGGTCCTCCATTTCCTCCAGCTGATGAATGATATGCGTGAGGCGTCCAGAAGCACTCTTCACCGGCCGATTCACCATGCGCAGACCGATAGCGGCAGGATCACCGTCCGATCTACGCCGCATCACGGGCGATGGCGCCAGAACCTGTTGTTCACCCAGCCTGAGAACTTGTTCCAACGATGATCGCAACGCAGGTTCAATATCCGTGACGAACAGGTCGGCATACCCGTAAACTTTTAGAAGGTCCTGGCCAACGAGCGGACCGGGCGACGGCTCAACGATCTGCAGGAATCGCTCACTGACCGCAGCAATGGTCAGATCGGTATGCAGGATGGCCAATGCGCCGGGCATGGCCAGCAGCACTTTCGTCCAGTCAAGGTCACCGTCGTTCGTCGCGTTCAGTCCACTCATCCGCACGCTCGATCATCCATCTCTTGCACATCTTTGCCAAGCCGGTCCAAAGGCGGTTCATCACTCATCGCTTAACTTCCAAGGACCTTTAACTAGCGCCAAGTTAGCTTGGAACTTCGATGGATCACGGATTGTTATCGACGAAACGGGCAGGTTATGATGGCGTGTCCGATCCCGGCCCCAAGTTGACCTGACCCGGCGGGAATGTCAACGCGCGTTCAACGCCCGAAATATCGGTTCACCGCCTCGGTCCTGGTCTGCACATGTAGCTTCCGGTAAATGGCATGTACGTGTTGGCCCACAGTGCCCGTGGCAATACCCATTTGTACGGCGATCTCTTTGTAGATGAGCCCCTCGGCCAGCAGGGAAAGGACCTCGTACTCGCGTTCGGTAAGCGGTTCGAGATGTTGTTCCACGCGTTCCTGTATCGGCCTGAAGTGATCGATCACACGGCGTGCAACCGCGGTGCTCATAGGCGCTCCACCTTGCATCAGTTCGCGGACGGCATTGCGGATGCGTTCGGTGGGTGTGTTCTTCAGCAGGTAGCCATTGGCTCCGGCTTTGAGCGCATCGAACACGCGCTGGTCGCTGTCGTGTACGGTATACATCATGAACTGTGTGCCGGGCATTTCCATGGACAGGTGGCGCACCAGTTCAATGCCGCTCATGCCCGGCAAACCAATATCGACAATGGCTACCTGAGGCATCAACCCGGGAAGTTCCTCCAGGGCGACCTCTGCGCTGCCACACTGGCACAGCAGACTGAGCCCCACATCAAAGGTGATCAGCGATGAAAGGGTCTCGCGTATCCGGGGGTCATCCTCCACGATGGCCAGGGTGATGGGTGCACTAGGTTCCATGGGGACGAAATTGGCGTTGCCTTCTCCGGTTTGCAATAGCACAGAAGTTAGTGTCCATATGGCAAACGGCAGGTGATGGAGGTACCACTACCCATTTCCATGGTGAAGGACCCTCCCAGATCTTCAATGCGGCGGCGCATGTTACCAAGTCCGTTACCGCCACGTCCTTGTACTTGGCCATTGCCACCACAGCCGTCGTCCACGATGGACAACATCAACCCATCATCCCATGCGAAGGTGATGTGCACCCGCGCTGCATCTGCGTGCTTGACCACATTGTGCAGAGCCTCTTTGAGCACCAGGAATATATTGCGGCGGTGCTGCGGGTCAAGTTCAACGGCCGGCCACTTTGCAGGTTGGTCCACCTGGACCGCGATCTCGTGCTCTCCGAGATAGCTACGGGCATGGTTCACGCAGTGGGCCACGGTATCGGCCACACTACCGCGGTCGCTTGTCAGGGCCCAGATGATGTGATGCATGTTACCCATCAGTTCATCGCTCAGTTCTGCGAGTTCCGACAGCCGTGCAAGGGCTTCGGGGTCCTTCAGAACTTGCTGGGCCAACTCGCTCTTGAGCCGCATGGCGCTGAGCCCCGCACCCATGTCATCGTGCAGGTCGCGTCCAACCTGGTCGCGTATGCGCAATTCGGCGATGACCTTATCCTGCTGGAGTTGCGCGCGCTCCATGGCGGCCAACCGCATTTCCTGGCGACGTTTGCTTTGGATGAACAGCACCGCTCCCGTCAATGCCAGCACCAGAAGAAAGGCTACAAGGGCGAATGCATAGCGGCGAGTGCGCTCCTCCTTGAGGACATGAGCATGTTCCATCTCGCGCAACTGATCCGTTTCAGCGCGATGAAGGCTGTCCGTGAGCATATCGAGATGCAACTGGTGGCGCAAAATGGACTCTCGACCCTGCATGCGCTCCACACTGTCACGCATATGCACCCACAGCTGCGTCATTCGCAGTGCATCTGCGGTACGGCCCTGTAGCTGGTACAGTTCCTTTAGCACACCGGTGATGTTCACCAGCGACCCATGGTCACCCGTTTCGCGCGAAAGGCCCACATAATTGTGTTCTTCGGCCATGGCCAGGGCGGTGTGCAGATCGCGTTCAGCACCGCGCAGGTCGCCCAGGGACATACGCGCCTGCCCTTGCAGCGTGAGGCATCCGCACTCTGCGGCTTCATCACCCACCGCGATGGCGATGCGCACACATTCCTGCGCATTGGCAAGAGCGCCGGTGGCATCGCCATAACGCAAACGGTGCAGGGCAAGCGGGGAGAGCACATTGATGCGATCCCAGGGGTTGCTCCAGAGGGAGTCGGGGCGATCCCCTTTTTCAAGCCAGGCGATGGCCTGGGCCTCGTCCCCCAGAAGATCGGCGATGTGGGCCAGTTCGGTGAATATCCTGCCGCGATGCAGGCTTGCCGCCGTGTCACAGCGATCCAACAAGGCGATGGCCATTTCGTGGTCACCACGGTCCGCATAGGCGCCGGCCAGGGGGATCCAATGCTTGGTGAGTTGCAAAGCACTGGTATCACCCGCCTCGATCTGATAGGCGATGGCGGACTGTAGTTCATCGATGGCCAGGTCAGGCGCACCGGCTGCACGGTAAAGTATACCCAACGCATTGCTGTACCCCGCCCTTTCGCGTGGATGGTCCCTGTGCGGATGCATATCCAGGGACTTCTTGAACATGCGCAGTGCCGTGTGGAAATCACGCTGGAATTTGTAGCGGTAGGCCTGGTAGTAGTAGTAGGACGATCGGCTCATCATGGCGTATCGGCGCACACTTTCATCACCGTTTTCCATCAGCACCCGGGTCAGCGTATCGACCTGTTCCAGGTAGGGCTGAATTTTGGACGATAGCATCCATGTGCCCGCCATCTTCTGGTAGCGCCCCAATTGGACCGTATCGAAGACGGTGGGGTCCATCAATCGCTCCAGCGAATCGCGATCGAAGTTGGCCCACTGGGCGTACATCGGACCAAATCCACCGCATAGCAGGGCGATGATCGCCACGCAACGACACTGCCACGTACCTGTACAAGGGTCGCTTCCACCCATGCCATACACCCACTGCATCATCACGCCACAAGATAGCTGCACCGTGGAACCAGCAGGTGCCCGGCCGAAAACCAGACGTGAACAAGGTTTCTGTCCCGCTCCATTCACGAATTGCTGGCTCGCAAAGCCAAGAAGTAGGCCTTTCCCCACAGTTCGTGTGGTACCTGGCTTCCGACGTTTCGCAGCAAGGGTTTCTTAAGGCTCATGCTCATCAAATGCAGGCCCGTGACATGCGGCCAGGACCCGCCAATGACACCAGGTTGTGAATGAAAAAGCTCCCCTCACTTAATAGGCGAGGGGAGCTGTTCGGTAAGACCTCATTGCGTCTCAATCATCGTCACCTAGATTGATGCCGAAAGTGAGACCATAGGTCAGGTATCGTGCACCGAAGTCCTGCACCAAAGCATTATCCGAGAATACACGGCTCAAGCCGAAGCTTACACTGGGTTCTAGGGTCACCAATCCCATATCGAAGCCCAACGCGGCATCGATGTTCAAGGAGCCACGGCGCAGATCGCCCTGGCCATAACCGATACGGTCGTTGCGGTCATCCACGCTCAGGAGGACATCGTAAGTGGGTCC
>JBGTIB010000030.1:0-11163 GCA_041745875.1 Flavobacteriales bacterium
TACTCGCCTACTCCGCAGGAGTTGGATCGGAGCGCTTGTCGTGCTGATCTGTTCGCTTTCGCTACGGAGCACTGCCCAGGACATCCACTTCTCCCAATTCTTCAACGCACCGATGACACTGGGGCCCGGCAACATCGGGCAGTTCGATGGGCAATACCGGATGCATGGCATTTTCAGGCAGCAGTGGCGATCGGTGACCAAACCCTACCGCACATTCGGGTTCGGTGGTGATGCAACGAATTTCATGGGTGTGAAAGGACTTGGGGTGGGTGCGTGGATCTTCAATGACCGCACTGGCGACAGCAGACTGGATCAGGTACACCTCAGCGTGGGTGCCAGTTGGACCGAACACTTCGGAGCGAACAAGGACCATAGCCTGAGCGGAGGTGTACAGGTCGGCTTCACCTCCCTCACACTGGACAATAGCGCACTCTCCTTCGACAATCAGTACAACGGCTTCCAGTATGATCCCGGCCTGCCCACCGGGGAAGGATTCGATAGCGATGGCCTGCTCCACCCTGATCTGCATGCGGGCGGTGTCTACCGATACAGGCCCGCTGCCCGCCAACTGGTGCAGGTGGGCTTCGGTGTGTTCAATCTCACCACCCCACGCATCGGTTTCCTGGGCGAACCCGGTGTACCCTTGGACCGGCGCGGTGCCATCCATGTGATCACCCAATTCCCCATCCATGAGCGCTTCGACCTGCTGCCCATGGCGCAGTACATGATGCAGGGCACCTTCCGCGAATTCGACCTGGGAAGCAACCTGCGTTACATCATGCTCGATCGTTACGGGCTTACCCGCGCGGTGCAGTTCGGGTTGCACTGGCGCGCTGCGGATGCGGGTTATCTCTACGCAGGATTCGAGTACGATGACTGGACCTTCGGGGTGAGCTACGACATCAACACCAGTGATCTTGTTCCCGCCAGCCGGAACCGGGGTGGCATCGAGTTCGCGGTGGTGCGTATCCTCAAACAGCGGCCCGCGGTGCCGGTGCGTTTCAAGGCTTGTCCGGATCAGATCTGAAGAGCGAATGCAGCCGCAGATGACGCAGATGGCGCAGATGAGATCCCACGTTGTGAGGATGACCTTACAATTCCTGGCAGTATTGGCGTTCACTGCGATGGTGCAAAGCGATCTGCAAGCCCAATCCCTTGAACAATGGACCACATGGGGTGATGCCTCCATGGACCGCGGCGAGTACTACGGTGCTTCGCGCTTCTATGCGGGTGCCCTGGCGATAGACCCCGGCCGCATGGGTCTTCAATGGAAACAGGCCGAAGCATGCAGACTGAGCAACCAGTACGACAAGGCTGCCGAACTCTATGACCGGGTGTACCGCAAGGACCAGGGTCGCACCTACAAGGAAGCGCTGCGGTGGCTGGGCGAGATGCAACTGTGCATGGGTTCCTACGAAGCGGCGGAGGCCACCTGGAACAAGGCGCTGCAAAAGGAACGCGACAAGAGCAGCTTCACCGCGCAGCGGGCCACCAACGCGATCGCCGGGATCCCCATCGCGCGAGCAGCGCTTGAAGCACCCGACTCGTTGTTGCTGGTGCATCCGGGAGCACCGCTCAACACCTACGACAGTGAGTTCGGTGCACGTTTCGGACCTGACAGCCTGTTGTACTTCAGCAGCCTGCGCGGCGCGTTGAACAAGGACGGCGAAGTGGAGGACACGAGCGCTTACCGCACGGTGATCCTGCGCTCCAGGCCGACTGGCGATGGCTGGTCGGAACCGGAGCGACTGCCCGAGACGATCAACGGCATCGGCGACAACGGCAACGCGGCGTGGACACCGGATGGGAAGTGGTTCCTTTTCACCCGGTACGTGACGGGATCTCCGTGTCGCATACACATCGCCGCGGTGAACGGAACGGGTTTCGGCGATGCACGTCCCCTGCCGGGCCTCGGTGACACGCTGCACAGCACGCAGCCCATGGTAGCGAGCGTTCAGGGTCACGATGCACCGGTGTTGTTCTTCGCAAGCGATCGTCCCGACGGCACGGGCGGCATGGACATCTGGTGGGCACATCTCACGGATAGCGTGGCAACGGATGTCTTTCCACTCTTGCCACCACTTAACACCATCGGGGATGAACGAAGTCCCTGGTACGATGATGCCACCAGCACGCTTTGGTTCAGCTCCGATTTCCATCCAGGCATGGGTGGGTACGACATCTTCACCAGTGCCTTCGTGAACGACGTGTTCGAAACACCCGTGCATGCCGGAGTGCCGCTGAACAGTCCGGCGAATGACCTGTACCCCGTGTACGACAGTGCGCAGAACACGGGCTGGCTCACCAGCAACCGCATTGGTTCGCTGGCAGCCAAAGGAGAGACCTGTTGCAACGACCTGTATCACTTCAGTTGGCCTGCGGACGTGATCGTGCAACGCAGGGATACGGTGGAAGTAGGACCGGATCCGCGCAAGGAGGCCACAGCATTGCAACGCCTCGGCCTGATCACCAGCCGACTACCGCTGAAGCTCTACTTCCACAACGACGATCCAGATCCGCGTTCCTGGAACACCAGCACCGAGCAGGATTACGGCACCACCTATCGTCGTTACCGCACATTGATCCCCGAATATGAGCGCGAAGGTGACGCGGCGTCCCTTCAAGCATTCTTCCGCGACGAGGTGGATCGCGGTTACCTGAACCTCGCCGAACTGGTGATCACACTGCGTGAGGTTTTGGAACAGGGTCGCTCGGTGACATTGGCGGTGCGCGGACATGCCAGCCCACTGGCCAAGAGCGACTACAACATCAACCTCTCGCAACGTCGTATCGCCACATTGCGCAATCACCTGCGCATGGTGTTGGAAGGAGCGCTGCGCCCTTACGTGGATGGCACGGCAACGAACGGTGCCACCCTCAGCCTGCGTGAGTTGCCTTTCGGCGAGGATAAGGCAGCGGATGGCGTGAGCGACGACCTTGGCGACCTGCGCCGATCGGTGTACAGCGTGGAGGCCGCGCGCGAACGACGCATCCAGGTGGAAGCGGTGGAACTGTATGGTGCCGTAACTCCTGAAGCGGTGCAAACCCAGCATCAGGATCTGGACACACTAAAACAGGATGAGGAGCGCATCGTGACCTTCACCATACGCAATGAAGGCAAGCGGCCCATGCGGCTACTGGACAGCAAGGCCGACTGCGGTTGCACTGCCGCTGAACTACCGACCGGCGATATCGCACCCGGTGGGGAGGTACCGGTACATGTGGTCTTCAACGGGCGGGCTCCGGAAGGACCACTGGAGCGGACCGTCACCATCCGTACCAACGGATCCCCGGAACGGATCGAACTGACGATCCGAGGGACCGTTGTTCCGTAAGCTTGCACCATGGAACTACTGCTTCGGGGCAACGGAAACCTGCGACCGAAGCCGCCAAGTACTATCTTGGACTTGATGTCCACCCGTAAGCACCACACCAAGGTTGGCGCAATGGACCATGGTTCGAATCGCCCCTATGGAGCCCTGCTGAGCTTTGATGTTTAATTTGGGGCGCTAATGGTAGTGAGAAACGTTCTAGTCCTTTTAACCATCATTTTACCTTTTGTAGGATGTAGTCCTTATAAGTATAAAGTAAGTGATGCTAAGCATCACATTAAACGAAAATCCTATGTAAGATCAGAAGATATTCACTTACAAAATTATGTCGTATGCAATAATATTAACCGACGATTTAGGAACAAATCGGTTATAGTAAGGTATGACAGTGTACTGAACATTTTATCTGATGCTCTTGAAAAGAGTGGTATCAAAATTATTCGGAATGAAGGCAGGAATTTCTGTGACAGTACTTTTCATTTCAACACTCTAGTAAAATTGAAGAAAATTGACATTAATAAGATTATTAGTATTGCAAACTATGATTCTACTTTAACATTGATCCCTGTAATCTATATTAACAATAGATCAATCAAAAACTCCTACATAACTTCCAGTGGCATTCCAGACGGAGGATATTACTTAAGAGATACATTCTTGACAATTGCAGTTTATCTCATTAAAGACAATGAAATTGTATACCTGAAATCTGCCTGGTTTGGTCCTGTGTCGAGTAGAACTGCTACCTATAATGAGGAGCCACTAAAAAAACTTGAACAGGAGCATTGGGATAAACTGGTAAGGCTTGTAATGAATGACTATATAGATCGCTTGGAATAAGTATGGCGGCGATGAAGCTCTTATCACCGCCATACTCGACGTCCGCTCAACCCGCCATCTCCTCCAACTGTAGGCTTCACCATCATTCCGCCACTCACAGTGGAAAGTATCGGCCTGCGCAACGACCTTCCCCTGCACCATTCGTAAGCTTGCACCATGGAACTACTGCTGCTTTCCAACTCCACCCTGCCCGGCCAGCCCTTCATGCAATGGCCGCAGGCCTACCTCACCGCCTTCCTGCAAGGCCGCAAGCGTGTGGCCTTCGCGCCCTTCGCTGCACCCGAGGAAAAGCAGGACTCCTACGTGGAGAAGGTATCGCAGGCCTTTGCCGCATTTGGCGTGGAGACCATCGGATTGCACCGCGAGAAGGATGCGGCGAAGGCGCTGGACCAAGCGGACCTTGTTGCCGTTGGCGGCGGAAATTCCTTCCTCCTGTTGAGAAGCTTGTATCGTACCGGTCTGGTGCGCGCCATTCCCGACAAGGTGCGCAAAGGCATGCCCTACCTGGGTTGGAGCGCTGGTGCCAATGTGGCCTGCCCCACCATCATGACCACCAACGACATGCCTATCGTGGAGCCGCCGAGCATGCGCGCCATGCACCTGGTGCCCTTCCAGATCAATCCGCATTTCACCGAAGCCACCATTCCGGGACATGGCGGCGAGAGCAGGGAACAGCGCATCGCGGAATATCTGGCGTTGAACCCGGGGATGGTCGTGTCGGGCTTGCGCGAAGGGGCTTGCCTGCACGTGAGCGGAAACCGCGTCACGATGCACGGTAGTGGCATGCGCGTGTTCCGCAGTGGCCGGGATCCTGTGGATGCCGCACCGGATGTTTCGCTGGGCATGAGTTTGTCCTAAGCACCTATTGCAGGGATCATTTCCCGAACTGACCTTTGTACCTGCACGGCCCTCGCGCCCATCCATGGAACCAGTCCTGTCCACTCCGCCCGCGGAGTCCCTCCGTGGATCGCCAACCCGGCCGTTCCCCCACACCTGCTGCCCGATGATCCACTCCCTGTGCGCTGCACGGAGGGTCTAAGGCGGACCATACTTCATCCTCTCCCACCACATGATGCACCCGGATACAGCCCTGGCATGGATCGGCAATGGCCGCGGCTTCGGCGTAATTGCGACACGCGCGATCCCCAAAGGCACGATCGTTTTCGTGCGCGATGCGCTGGACATCGTGATCCCTGCCACGCATCCCTTGGTGAACGATCCGCTCTATGCGGACACGCTCACCAGCCATGCTTACATCGAACCCGATGGATCGCGGGTGCTGTGCTGGGACCACGGCCGCTACATGAACCACTGCTGCCGGCCCAACACACTGAGCACCGGTTTTGGCTTCGAGATCGCCATCGAGGATATCGGCCAGGGCGTGGAGATCACGGACCACTACGCTGTGCTCAACCTGGAGTTCGAGATGGAACTGACCTGCGACAAACCCGAATGCCTGCGGCGCATGGGGCCGGGCACCTTGTCGAACGTCGGTGAGTGGATCGATGCGCGGATCCAGGATGCCTTGTACCGTGTACGCTCCGTGGATCAAGCCCTGGTGTCGTTGATCGACGATCGGACACGCTCACAACTGGAGCGCTACCTGGATACCGGCGAGGCTTATCCCTCCGTGCTAAGTTTGCAGCACCTTCGGCGAACCGCCTGAGGTAGCGCCACGGCATGGATCTCCAACTCCCCGACCTGAGCGGTCTCCTCCACAAGCTCGGCTTTAATGCCTTGTTGGTGTTGAAGGTGATCCTGATCCTGGTGGGTGCTTTCGTGATGGAACGCATCCTGTTCCTGATGCTGAAGCGCGCCTACGAACGCGGCGACAAGGCACACGAGGACACCACCCGCTACCGCTTCCTGAAGAACGCACTGCGTTTCATCGTAAGCCTGGTGGCTCTGGGCTTGGTCATCTATGTGATCCCCTCCTTGAAGCATTTCGCTGTGACCCTGCTGGCCGGTGCCGGCATCCTGGTGGCCATCCTGGGCCTGGCCACGCAAAGGGCTTTCAGCAACATCATCAGCGGGATCTTCATTGTTTCCTTCAAGCCCTTCCGCGTGGGCGACATGATCGACGTTGGACCTGAGCACAAAGGCGTGGTGGAGGATATCACCCTGCGCCACACCGTGATCCGCACCTGGGAGAACCGGCGCGTGATCATCCCCAATGCGGTGATCAGCGACGCCACCATCATCAACAGCACGATCGAGGATGAAGCCACCTGCCAGTGGGTGGAGTTCGGGATCAGCTACGAGAGCGACTTGGACAAGGCCATGGGCATCATGCAACAGGAGGCAGAGATGCACCCCCAATGCATCGATCGGCGCACAGAGGAGGATCTACAGAACGGTATGCCGAAGGTGAGCGTGCGCCTGGTGCAGATCGGGGATAGTTCACTGTTGCTCCGCGCATATGTCTGGGCGGCCGCTCCGATCGCTGCACGTGTGATGCACTTCGAACTGAACCGCTCCGTCAAGTTGCGTTTCGATCGCGAGGGGATCGACATCCCCTATCCGCAGCGCACCATCAGCTTCAAGGGACCAGGGCCGAAAATGGAGGAGATCCGTGCGACCCTGGAGCGCATGGAAAGCAAGCCGCGATGAAAAAGGTATCCAAGCGCTCGGGCAAGCTGGGCCTGCCACCCGGATCGCTCGTGCATGTGGGCGCGGATAGTGGCGACAAGATCACGATCCAGTTGTTCGAGTACGATGTGGCGCGCATATCCGAACGGGAGTTCGACAGCATCGGCGCCCTGGTGGCCGCACCCGACGATGCCACCAACCATTGGCTGAACATCAACGGGCTGCACGACGACGACGTGATGCGGGCGGCGGCGGAGCGCTTCGAGCTGCACACGCTGCTGGTGGAGGACATCCTGAACACCGACCACCGACCCAAGGTGGAGGAATACCAGGATACCCTGTTCATCGTGGCCAAGATGCTCAAGTCCGACGCAAAGACCGGTCAACTGAAGGTGGAACAGATCAGCTTCATCCTTCGGAAGGGCCTTCTCATCTCCTTCCAGGAACGCAGCGGTGATGTGCTCGATCCCGTGCGCGACCGGCTGCGGCAGGGGCTCGGCAGGGCGCGGAAGAGCGGTGTCGACTACCTGCTCTATGCCCTTCTGGACGTGATCGTGGACCACTACTTCGTGGTGCTGGAGGAGTTCGGTGCGCAGATCGAGGAGTTGGAGGCCAAGGTGATCACGCGCCCCGGAAAAGTGGACCTGCGTTCCATCCAACGCCTGCGCGGGCAGCTCATCGCCGTCACCAAACATGTGACACCCATGCGCGAACTGACCGGCCGGCTCAACACCATCCAGAACCCGCTGATCGAACAGTCCACCCAGCGCTACCTCAACGACCTGCAGGACCATACCGTGTACATCGCCGAGACCATCGGCACCTACCGCGAACTGCTCACCAGCCTGGAGAACACCTACCACGCCGGCGTCAACCTGCGCATGGGCCAGGTGATGAAGCTGCTCACCGTGATCAGCACCATCTTCATCCCGCTCACCTTCATCGTGGGGATCTACGGCATGAACTTCCACCACATGCCCGAGCTTGAATGGCGCTACGGCTATTACGGCGTCATGGGTTTCATGGGCATCCTTGCACTGGTCATGTTGATCTGGTTCAAGCGGAAGAAGTGGTTGTGAGTGCGCTGGCCATTGGCTATTGGTTGCTGGCTTCTGGCTGCTCAGCGCTTTGTGGGATGTTGTGCATGGCTGCACCGATGTCGGAGGTTGGGCATGGAATGCCACCCTCCTTCGTGAAGGGATCTGATGGCTATGGAACGCTGAGCAGCCAGAAGCCAGCAGCCAGGAGCCAACCACAACAAGGAAGAATTTCCCCCGGCTTAACCCACCGATCCCCATGCCCTCTACTTTTGCACCGCACAGCACCACCATGCCCAGGCCATCCCACACGCCAGTACGGATGAACGGCCTTTCCCAAGGGACCGTCGGCTTCGCTGTGCATTCCTTCGCTTTCCGCTGACGTTGTTGCCGTGCACCCAGCGATGCCCATCACCACCCGCATCCCTTCGAAGGCCACGCACGGCGCACACGTCAACAGCACGCAGGCGGCCCGTTCCATCGCTGCCGTCCCCACCTTCCATTCCAAAAGCCCTGCACCCGTTCGATGAAGACACGCTACGTCGACCTGATCGAACAGACCTTCGATTTTCCGAAGGATGAGTTCTCCCTGGACGGTGACAAGCTCGTATGGAACGAGCTCCCGTTGATGCGGATCCTGGAGAAGCACGGCACCCCGCTGCGCATCACCTACCTGCCCAAGATCGGCGAGAAGATCGACATCGCGCGCGCCAGCTTCGCCAAGGCCATCGCCGACCATGGCTACACGGGCAGCTACGAGTACTTCTACTGCACCAAGAGCAACCACTTCAGCTACATCATAGACAAGGTGCTGGCCAAGGGCGTGAACCTGGAGACCAGCAGCGCCTACGACCTGGAGATGATCGAGCTGCTCATCGAGCGCGGCCGCATCACCAAGGACGCCACCATTCTGTGCAACGGCTTCAAGGACGAACGCTACATCCGCGGCATCGGCAAGCTGGCCAACCGCGGTTTCAACGTGGTGCCCATCATCGACAACATGGAGGAGATCTATGCGCTCGATGAGGTGATCGAGGGCACCTGCGACATCGGCATCCGCATCGCTGCGGAAGAGGCACCGAAGTTCGAGTTCTACACCAGCCGCCTGGGGATCGGCTACAAGGACATCATCCCCTTCTACATGCGCAACATCAGCAAGCAGAAGAAATTCCGCCTGAAGCTGATGCACTTCTTCATCAACACCGGCATCACCGACACGGCCTACTACTGGAACGAGCTCACCAAGTGCGTGAACGTCTACTGCGACCTGTGGAAGCTGTGCCGCAGCCTCGACACGCTGGACATCGGTGGCGGCCTGCCCATCAAGAACAGCCTCAACTTCAGCTTCGACCTGGACTACATGATCGGCGAGGTGGTGGGTCGCATCAAGGACATCTGCGAGGAGAACCGCGTGCAGGAGCCGCACATCTTCAGCGAGTTCGGCAGCTTCACCGTGAGCGACAGCGGCGCCACCTTCTTCAGCATCGTACACCAGAAGAAGCAGAACGAGAAGGAGCGCTGGAACATGATCGACGGCAGCTTCATGACCACCCTGCCGGACACCTGGGCCATCAGCAAACGTTTCATCATGCTCCCCGTGAACAACTGGGAGGACGAGTACGAGCGCGTGTTCCTCGGCGGCATGACCTGCGACAGCGACGACTACTACAACAGCGAACAGCACATCAATGCCATCTACCTGCCCCGCTACCGCGAGGACCGCAGGCAGTACATCGGCTACTTCAACACCGGTGCCTACCAGGACACCCTGGGTGGCTTCGGCGGCATCCAGCACTGCCTGATCCCCAAACCCAAGCACGTGCTCATCGACCGCGATGCCGACGGCGAGCTCACCGACAGCGTCTTCGCCGAACAGCAGAGTGCGGAACGGATGCTACAGCTGCTGGGGTATTTGCCGATGGAGGAGGTGGTGAAAAAATAGGTTGTCGGTTGTCGGTTATCGGTTGTCCGGCTGTGTCGGTCCCACCACGGAGTGGGGATCTGCAAAGGGCCAATGACCCGACACATACCAGGTGAGCGCTGAAAGCGCGACATATACCAGCCCATGACAACGCCATGGGATTAAGGGCACACGCATGGTAGCATAGCGCTGAAGGCGCGATACATACCAGCCCATGGCAACGCCATGGGTTCAGGGAACACGCATTTGAGTTGAGCGCTGAAGGCGCGGCACATATCGAGCGTCGGCACACACCCCTACCCTCACTCCTCCCCCTTCGCCCGCTCCCAATACACATCCATCTCCGCCAAACTCATCTCGCCAAAACTCCTACCATCCTTGCGCGACTCCCGTTCCAGGAACTGGAAGCGCTGGATGAACTTGCGGTTGGTGCGCTCCAGGGCCTCATCGGGGTCCACCCCCAGGAAACGCGCGTAGTTCACGATGCTGAAGAGCACATCGCCGACCTCCTCCGCCTGCTTGTCGCTGCCCGCGTCCACCTCGCGCTTCAGCTCGCCCAGTTCCTCGTGCACCTTGTCCCACACCTGCTCGCGGTGCTCCCAGTCGAAGCCCACGCCCCGTGCCTTGTCCTGGATCCTGATCGCCTTCACCATGCTGGGCAGGCCGCGCGGCACGCCTTCCAATACGCTGATCTCGCCGGTCATGCCCGAGTTCGCCTTTTCCTCGAGTTTGATGCGTTCCCAGTTGGCCTTCACCTCCTCCTCGTCCTTCACCTGCACATCGCCGTAGATATGCGGATGCCGGTTGATCAGCTTCTCGCAGATCCCGTTGAGCACATCGGTGATGTCGAAGGCGCCCTGCTCCTGCCCGATGCGCGCGTAGAACACCATGTGCAACAGCAGGTCGCCCAATTCCTTCTTCACTTCATCCAGGTCGTTGCGCAGGATGGCATCGCCCAGCTCATAGGTCTCCTCAATGGTCAGCGGCCGCAGCGTCTCCATGGTCTGCTTGCGGTCCCAGGGGCACTGCGCGCGCAGTTCGTCCATGATGGTGAGCAGGCGGAGGAAGGCGGTGGCGCGTGGATCCATGGGCAGGGGCGGAAGGGATGGGCGGGGCAAAGGTGGGGAACGGGGGGATAACGGATGCGCAATGCAGATGATGCGCGTGTCCCATTTCCATGCACGGACTTCCTGACTCCCGTAATGATAGCGATCGGGTGGTACTTGGCGAGTCTGATGCCCTACTCCCAAATAGACTTGATCATGACCGATCACCGGAACCCTTTAGAACGCCAGGCCAAGCAAGAAATAAGCCCACTGACGCCGGATCGGGTACCTTCTATCCACACCACGCTCATCCGTGTCGAAATAGTTCCATTTGTTCAAGTCCTTCCTGACTCCCAGTTCCAGCAATAAACCCAGTCGTTCTGTGAGCGAGAATCGCC
>JBGTIB010000031.1:0-6006 GCA_041745875.1 Flavobacteriales bacterium
CAACGCCGGGCCGACGCTCAACGCCGGGCCGATCATGATCGGCCCTACGGCCACCCGCGGACCCCGGCGCGCGCCCACCCGCGGGCACCGGTACACGTCGACCAATGCCCACCGTCCCCAAAGGGTCGTTGGGGCGTATCGTTCGGGCATACAAATCCGCCGTTTCACGCATCGCATACCGCGACGGCGTTCTGCCACGTGGCACACCTGTGTGGCAACGCAACTATTGGGACGACATCATATGGGACCATTCGTCCTATGAACGCATCACCTGGTACATCCGGAACAATCCGGCCAATTGGCGGAAGGATGATTTCCATGGGTGACCCGCATTTCGCGTGACGGACAAGAGCGGCACCCCGCAGCGAGGAACGAGCGAGGAGTATAGCGGATGGCCGGACCCCGAGGCTTTGCGAGGGGGCACGCCCCAATCCTCTACGTCTGCAACACCCCCATATTAAACTCACGCGTCGCCGGTGCCTGGCTCGCCGCTTCAATCCTCATTAGTTCGTGTAAGGACCAGTGTGAATAAACAAAGTTCATTTCTCACCAGCGCTGTTGCACACCACACATTGACTAAGCCTGCAACATTGACCGGACGTTCCTCAATCTTCCAGTCCACGGTTTCCAAACGCCTTAGCGCGCGCAAAGTGAATTGACGGACAATCTCTTCATCCTTCTGAATGCGCCGCACCCACTCCCTCATTGCATGGGCTCTGCTCCGAGCACGCAATTGTGCCAAATAGGTGCCGCCTTTATAGTCAACGACAACCGTATATAAGTGCATTGCGCTCATGTCTGAAGAACCCCCATATTAAACTCCCTCACCGCCGGGCTCTGGCTCGCCGCCTCGATCCCCAAACTCACCCACGTCCGCGTCTCCAGCGGATCGATCACCGCATCCAGCCACAACCTGCTTGCCGCATAGTAGGGGCTGATGGTCTCCTCGTATTTGCTGCGGATCATTTGCGACGCTTCTGTTGCCATGAACTAGGCGATACACGACCATACGGGAACCTGCGCCTGCCGTGGAAAACGACGAGTATCTCCGCGCGGTCATCGCTTTCGAGGAAGTAGATCACCCGGTAGTTGCCGACGATGACTTCACGGAACGCGTCAAGTTCGATCTCCGGCACCATGCGACCACCTCGCGGGAATGTGCTGATGAGATCGGCCGCGTTGATGATGCGTCGGACCTGTCCATCGGCATAACGCTCCGAGTCCTTCGCGATGTAAGCGTGTATGCGTTCGATGTCACGGATCGCACGCGCCGAGAAGATCACTTCAGCCATTTGGCGAAGTGCTTCTTCGCTTCGGCGAGCGTCATGGTCCGCCCGGCTTTCACATCGGCCATGCCTTCTTCGATGGCGCTCAACAACATCATGCGGTCAACGATATCGTCAACGCTGAAACGCTCCGGCATGCTCTTGATAGAACGGAGCACTTTCTTCTTGTCCAAAAGGTCGGTTCGCTTGCTCATGTCACGAAAGTAATATGGTCAAGTTTGAAGGATGCCCATGTTGAACACTTTCTCATCTGGCACTTGGAAGCCGCCTCGACCCCCAAGCTCTCCCACAGCCTGAGCCGCGATCTGCGTCTCCAACGGATCGATCATCGGATCCAACCGTACTTTACAGCCGCATGCACAGGGTAGAAGACAACTCATGCTAGGGCTATATTACAGTATCTGGGCGGATCTTATTCACCGTTTGCATTCACGTCCGGAAGGCCAGCGAAACTGGAAATGGATCGGGTTTACGACCATGACCTTGGCAATGGGACTGAATCTTGTCCTGGTCATGATATGCCTTCAGGAACTCGTGGGCGGGAGGTTCTATGACCTTGATTTTCCCGCGTTCCCAAATTTCTGGGCTAACGTCCTGGCATTCTTCCTTCTGTTTCTCATGCCACCAGTGATACTCAACTATTTGCTAATCTTCAGGAACAGACGCTACTTGTGGTTGGTACATAAGTACCCGTCGCGCGAAGGGAAGCGGTTCTTGGTCTACTTTCTATTCTCCATGTTCGTGCCGCTTGTACTTCTGTGGACCGGCATTGCTTGGGCCCGTCTGGGCCATGGCTAACATCACGTCTGCAATACCCCCATAATAAACTCCCTCGTCGCCGGTGCCTACCTAGCCGCTTCGGTCCCCATGCTGGTTCAGGTCATTTCCGCTGTTTCTTGTTCGTCAACTCTAACATGACCAAATCTTTGGGATCACGTCGATCCACAGGTTCAGCGCGCACGCTAACCAGACGAAGTTTGCCCATGCGGCACGCGCACAGGCTATCAACGAAAGCGCGGTTGAATACAACGGGCTTTGCGGTTAACTGGGATAGGCAACTGTGCAAATTCCGGTTCCTCTTCCGCCCTGCATCGTCGAGATGAAGCTGTGCAATGGTATAGGTGCTGGTGCTATCCACGCCCTTGCGCAACTGCAATTCTGCAGCACAGTCAGCGGGTTGCGCATGTCCCATGTTTGCGCACAGCAAGGTCAAGGCAATCCAAGTGCTCATTATGTCTGCAACACCCCCATATTAAACTCCCTTGTCGCCGGTGCCTGGCTAGCCGCCTCAATACCCATCGAGATCCACGTCCTCGTCTCCAACGGATCGATCACCGCATCCAGCCACAACCTGCTTGCCGCGTAATACGGGCTGATCGTCTCCTCGTACTTACTGCGGATCTTGTTCAGCAGTTCGGCTTCCTTTTCCGGAGTAATGACCTCACCCTTGGCTTTGAGGCTGGCCACTTCGATCTGGAGCATCACCTTGCTGGCCTGCTCGCCGCCCATCACGGCCACCTGGGCGCTGGGCCAGCCTACGATCAGGCGCGGGTCGTAGGCCTTGCCGCACATGGCGTAGTTGCCTGCGCCGTAGCTGTTGCCGATGATGATGGTGAACTTGGGCACCACGCTGTTGCTCACGGCGTTCACCAGTTTCGCGCCGTCCTTGATGATGCCGCCCTGCTCGCTGCGGCTGCCCACCATGAAGCCGGTGACGTCCTGCAGAAAGACCAGCGGGATGTTCTTCTGGTTGCAGTTGGCGATGAAGCGCGTGGCCTTGTCGGCGCTGTCGCTGTATATGACGCCGCCGAACTGCATCTCGCCCTTTTTGCTCTTCACCACTTTGCGCTGGTTGGCCACGATGCCCACGGCCCAGCCGTCGATGCGCGCGTAGGCGGTGATGATGCTCTGGCCGTAGCCTTCCTTGTATTCGGTGAACTCGCTGTCGTCCACCAGGCGCGCGATCACCTCGCGCATGTCGTAGGGCTTGGCGCGGCTGCTGGGGAGAATGCCGTAGATCTCTTTCGGGTCGGCCTTGGGCTTGGCGGCCTTTTCTCTGCTGAAGCCCGCGTCCTTCGGCTTGCCCAGCTTGTCCATCAGCTGGCGGATGGTCTTGAGGCACTCCGCGTCGTTCTTACACTGGTAGTCCGTAACGCCGCTGATCTGGCTGTGCGTGGTGGCGCCGCCGAGGGTCTCGTTGTCGATGTCCTCACCGATGGCGGCTTTTACCAGGTAGCTGCCCGCGAGGAAGATGCTGCCGGTGCCTTCCACGATCAGGGCCTCATCGCTCATGATGGGCAGGTAGGCGCCACCCGCCACGCAGCTGCCCATCACAGCGCTGATCTGCGAGATGCCCATGCTGCTCATCACGGCATTGTTGCGGAAGATGCGACCGAAGTGCTCCTTGTCGGGGAAGATCTCGTCCTGCATGGGCAGGTACACGCCCGCGCTGTCCACCAGGTAGATGATGGGCAGGCGGTTCTCGATGGCGATCTCCTGGGCGCGCAGGTTCTTCTTGCCCGTCATGGGGAACCATGCGCCGGCCTTCACGGTGGCGTCGTTGGCCACCACGATGCACTGGCGCTTGCTCACGTAGCCGATCACCACCACCACGCCGGCGCAGGGCGCACCGCCGTGCTCCTTGTACATGCCATCGGCGGCAAAGGCACCGATCTCGATGCGCGGGCGCTTGGGGTCCAGCAGGGCATCGATGCGCTCGCGGGCGGTCATCTTGCCGGCGGCCTTGTGTTTTTCGATGCGTTTCTCGCCGCCGCCGAGGTTGATCTTGTGCAGGCGCTTGTTGAGGTCGCTCACTGCGAGCTTGTTCTTGTCCTCGTTCTTGGATGCTTCGATGTCGATCTTTTCGGCCATGGGGATCAGAAGATCAGACGATCAGATGGTCAGAAAATGTCCTGACCGGCTGAAAGGCTGTGGTGCGAAGATCGGTGACAGGGGGTAATTGTCTGATCTTCTCATTGTCTGATCAGTAGTTGGGCGTGCCCCTCGCAAAGCCTCGGGTCCGGCTATCCGCTGCAACTCCGCACTCGTCGTACCTCCTCGCTTGCGGGGTTTCCGCTTCTATCCGTCACGCGAAATGCGAAACCCAGGATCGATCAGAAGGCGGGACATTGCCTGCAACCCGAACCCTTCGCCACGATCTTCCCCCAGCGGTTGTAGACGAAGAACTCCCGGTTGTTGAACCACCAGGTCCCTACCCGAACGCCCTTCCGGTATTTCCCTTCCATGCGTCGACTGTCCATGTCCCGTAGTTCACACCACCAGCCCGTTTTGCGTCCCTTCTTGTCTAGTGCGCCGAACGCGATGATCTCACCATTCACCTTGGAACAACTGGTGTATCGAATGCCGTAGGCGATCGTGTCACTGACCACCACAACGGTATCCGCTTGCGCCTGGGCCGATGACAGTGGTAGTAGAAAGCAGGTGATGAGTCCGATCCGCAGCATACGTGGCATATAGCGAATATCGGGCGTCGTGATCGAACATTTGATCTTCTGCCCGATGCGTATTGGGGATCTCATTGTCCGATCCCTCCTCAGTACCCCATCGCGAATCGCATCACATGCACACGGCCATCCACCACTGCACGCGCGATGTACACCCCGTTCGGTTGATCGGCCATGCTGATGGAACTGGTCCCAGCGCCGACACGGATGATGGAGCGGCCCTGGATGTCCAGGATCTCCAGATCGCTCATTGCAACCCCATCGTCTGCTCGGATCTGTTTGTTGATGGGATCGAACACAAGGGATGCGGCTCCCTGTGATGCAGCAGTTCCAAGCCCGGTCCAGACAAAACTGTTCAAGGTGACCTGGTCCGTTGTTGTACCACAAGGACCGTTGTAACAGGTCCACTGCAAGACATTGGCGCCAGGGAGCAGCCCGTTCATCGTGGTGTTCGGATCCGTCTGGTCTGCAATGGTGAACGCTCCCACGATGACCGACCATTGGCAGTACTGTGGCCATGTGTAGGGGTTGGCGTTCATGACCGCCGTTCCCGGTGGTGCCGGGATGGTTTGATCGGGTCCGGCATCCGCGACCGGTGCGGCGGCGTCGAACACAGTGATCGCTACCTCGTTCGAAGTGATGGGGCTGCCACCTGTTTCGGTCACGGTCCATTGCCACACATTGGTGCCCACACAGAGGTCGACCACCAATTGCACAGGATCAACTGGGTTGGTCGAATTACCGCATCCCGCGATCAGTGTCCAAACCCCGGTGCCATCTGGAGGGATGGGGCTTCCCTGCATGGTGTAGTAGTTCACACAGAGCGTGGTGTCCGGCCCGGCATCGGCCACCTGGGCGTGGCTGTTCGTAGCACCGCACAAGAGCAAGGTCAGGAACACAAGTGCGCGACGGGTCATGGTCCGAAAGTTTCCATGAAGATGACCTTGGCATTGCCGGAACGCGACTCGGCGTGGAAGCGGATCTCAACGATCCGGTGTTCGTTCGATAACGCGAACTTGATCAAGAACGGATGAACCGGTGGCTGTCCGGTCCGAGGTTGCATACCAGATCGATCACGCTCATCCGCGACGTGAACCCATGGCGGTCGGCGAAGACCTGGTTGTAAGGGGGAGTACGGGTGATCTCCGGTGGCAGTGGCTTCTTGGGGTGGAGTGTGGTGCGGAGATCCCAATGGCGAGTAGCGAGTGGCGAGTCTGCCGCAGTCACTCCGAGCGGAGTCGAGGAGGCGGCAGACT
>JBGTIB010000032.1:0-11747 GCA_041745875.1 Flavobacteriales bacterium
CCACCAGCCATAGGCGCCCATCACCATGTAGAAACCGTTGAGGCCGACCTGGGCGAACACGTTCATATGCCAGAACAGCACCATACCCAGGGAGGAGGCCGCCATGCCGAAGAGCCAGCCGATCCGCTTCTCGTAGAGCATCAATATGGTATAGGCAAGATTGCCCAGCACGGCGACCACCTCCAGCACGCGCCATGCATCAAGCTCCATGTCCCAAAGAAAGCAGGACCCGCGATCGAAGGGTCGTATTCATCCTGTGATGAACGGCTGAACGCTCACATGCCGCAATTGCAAGGTGGCGAGAATTGGACCCTGGCACGGGGAACAAGCTGTTCGATGCGATCCATATCGGGCTGATCGAATTGGATCACGCGCAGATCAAGGAAGCGCAACGCGGTCATATCCTCCATCTCCTCCGGAAAATCCACCAGATCGTTGCTCCACAGGTCCAGCGATACCAGTTCCGTCAGACGGCCGATGCAGGCGGGAAGTGCGGCGAGTGCATTGCGGCTCATATCCAATCGTTTCAAGTGGACCAGCTCGCAGATCATCGGAGGAAAGTCCTCCAGCTTATTGCGCGCCACGCGCAGTTCCTGCAAATGGACCAACTCCCCGAACCAGTTCGGCAGTTTTTTCAAACGGTTGCGACCCAGGTCCAGCGAATTGAGGTTGACCATCCGGCGAACCTCCTCGGGGATCTCCTTCAGTTTCTGCCCGGACAGATCGAGCTTGTACACGACGGCCGGGTCCTTCATCGCACGCTCGATCGTTCGAAAGGTGCGCACCGAATCCAATGCAGCCCGATCCAGCAATTGCCCATGGGTAAGGGTGACCAGCGTGCATGCGATCGATATGAGCAATATCCTTATGGTCATGTGATGTTCTCGAAACATTCCAGCGCGGAAGCACGGTCCAGATGAAGCTGCGCCTGCAGTCCTTCCAGACCTTCGAAGCGCATGTCCGCCCTGATCCTTTCCATGAAACGCACGGTGATGGTCTCGCCGTACAGATCGCGGTCCAGATCGAAGATGTTCACCTCCACATTGCGTGCACCGAACCCGCTGTTCAGGGTGGGACGCACACCGATGTACAGCATTCCGCGGTGCACACCATGCCGCAGTTCCACGTTCACAGCATACACGCCATCGCCAGGGACCAGTTTCTGCGGTTCCAATGCACCGATGTTCGCCGTGGGAAAACCAAGTGTACGTCCGAGTTGATCGCCCTTCACCACCACACCGGTGAGCGGGTAAGGATAGCCGAGCAGGTCATTCGCAACATGCACCTCACCTGCTGCGAGTGCGTTGCGCACCTTGGTGCTGCTGACGGTGATGTGCTCCACTTCGTGTGCCGGTATCTCATCCACCGAAAAACCGAATGTGCGGCCCAAGCCACGAAGCAGATCGATGTCGCCCTCGCGGTTGCGTCCGAAACGGTGGTCGTGACCGATGACGACCGAGCGTATGCCGATGGCGTCCACGAGCACCTCACGCACATAATCCGTGGCATGCATGCGCGAGAAGCGGCGTGAAAAAGGCACCACCAGCAGATGATCCAGGCCGGCCTCCTGCAGCAACTGCATCTTCTCCTGCTGGGTGTTCAACAGTTTCAGATCGCCATCGCCTGGGAACAACACCATGCGCGGGTGTGGATGAAAGGTGAACAGGACGCTCTCGCCCTGTTCGCGTCGCGCCACCTCGGCCAACCTGGCCAGCACCATGCGGTGGCCCCGATGCACCCCATCGAAGGTGCCCGTGGTAAGCACCGGGTGTGGCACGCCCCTGAAAGTGGATATATCGGTATGGATGCGCATCGGTGCGCAAATGTCGTGCATGGGCTGAGGATGTGCGCGGTACGCATCTGACCGCTCCACGCTGCGGAACAAGTTCTCAACTTCCTATGAACATCCCATCCACAGGATTTGACCATAGCGCAACAAGCCCTACCTTCGCGGCCGCAAATCGGAGGCAGGTGCTTCCAGAACAGCCCGATCCCCTAATGTCCAAGCACATCGGAAAGGTCGTCCAGGTCATCGGACCCGTGGTCGACGTACGTTTCGAAAGCGGCAAAGATCTGCCGAACATTTACGACGCTCTGCATATCACCCGTGCTGATGGTAGCATCCTGGTACTGGAGACCCAGCAGCTTACCGGCGAGGATACCGTGCGGGCCATCAGCATGGAAAGCACCGATGGACTTGCGCGTGGCACCGAAGTGCACGGCATGGGGCAGCCCATCGCCATGCCCGTGGGTGACCACATCAAGGGACGCTTGTTCAACGTAACGGGCAACCCGATCGATGGGATGCGCTCCGTGGCGGGTGGCAAGACCTACCCGATCCACCGCGATCCACCCAAGTTCGAGGACCTGACCACCAGCGCCGAGATCCTGTTCACCGGGATCAAGGTGATCGACCTGATCGAACCCTATTCCAAGGGTGGCAAGATCGGATTGTTCGGTGGTGCCGGTGTGGGCAAGACCGTGCTGATCCAGGAGCTGATCAACAACATCGCCAAGGGCTACAGCGGCTACAGCGTGTTCGCCGGTGTAGGCGAGCGCACCCGCGAAGGGAACGACCTTCTTCGCGAAATGATCGAGAGCGGCATCATCAAGTACGGCGAGGAGTTCGTACACAGCATGGAGAAGGGCGGTTGGGACCTGAGCAAGGTGGACTACGACCAGCTCGCCACCAGCCAGGCCACCTTCGTGTTCGGCCAGATGAACGAGCCTCCCGGGGCGCGTGCCCGTGTGGCCCTCAGCGGTCTTACCCTCGCCGAGTACTTCCGCGATGGCGATGAGCAGAGCGGTGGTCGCGACATCCTCTTCTTCGTGGATAACATCTTCCGCTTCACCCAGGCCGGTTCCGAAGTATCCGCGCTCCTTGGCCGTATGCCCAGCGCAGTAGGATACCAGCCGACCCTGGCCAGCGAGATGGGTGCCATGCAGGAGCGCATCACCTCCACCAAGCGCGGTTCCATCACCTCGGTACAGGCGGTGTACGTGCCTGCGGATGACCTGACAGATCCGGCGCCTGCCACGACCTTCGCCCACCTCGATGCCACCACGGTGTTGAGCCGGAAGATCGCCGAGCTCGGCATCTATCCTTCAGTGGATCCCTTGGACAGCACGAGCCGCATCCTCACCCCCACCATCGTGGGCGAGGAGCACTACAACTGCGCCCAGCGTGTGAAGGAGATCCTGCAGCGCTACAAGGAGTTGCAGGACATCATCGCCATCCTCGGCATGGACGAATTGAGCGAAGAGGACAAGCAGGCCGTGAACCGCGCCCGCCGTGTGCAGCGCTTCCTGAGCCAGCCCTTCTTCGTGGCCGAACAGTTCACCGGCCTGCCCGGTGTGATGGTACCGATCGAGGAGACGATCAAGGGTTTCAATATGATCCTGGATGGCGAAATGGATGAGTACCCTGAAGCAGCTTTCAACCTGAAGGGCCGCATCGAGGATGTCATAGAGGCCGGTAAGAAGATGTTGGCGGAAGCCGCCAAGGCATAGTGATCGGTTGTTAGTTGTCTGTTGTCCGGCAGCGGCACTGACAACCGGCAACCGACAACTGACAACTACACATGAGAGTAGAGATCATCACCCCGGACAAGGCGCTCTTCAAGGGCGAGGCCAGAGCTGTTACCGTGCCCGGCGTGGATGGCAGCATGGGTTTCCTGAACAACCACGCACCGCTGATCACCGTGCTGAAGGCCGGTGACGTGAAGGTGACCACCGACAAGGGCATCGAGACCTTTGCCGTGAAAGGCGGTGTGGTGGAAGTGAGCAACAATACGGTGATCGTGTTGGCGGAGTAGAGGTCGCCGATCTTCGACCCCTAACGCCACAACTGCGCACGGCGTCCCTATGTGGCGTCGTTCGAGCGTATGGGTGCATTGGCATGTCACCGTGTGCCATGACGTGGATCCCTACGAACCGACATCCTGCCGCATCCTACGCACGGCATCACCGGGCGGAAGTCCGGTGCGTGGTAGAGGTACATGTGAAGGTGCATCAGTGAATGGTGCCAACGCAAGAAAGTGTACCCGCAGGCAAGATCCGAAACACCACTATCCAAGACGATCTCCATTACAAGGGTCGCAGGCTTTTGGATCGGACGTTACATCCCAGCATGCTTGTTACCGATCCATGTTCGCTACATTAGTACCCCGTTAACAGTTGATACCCTGTTAACTGTTCGTTGTTGGTGCTCACCCCCGTTCTCTTTTTGACCCAATGTCCATTCCACGTCGGATTGGCCTGAAGGTCCACTACCTCACTTGAACATTCCAACCCCTTGTTCCGGGGTTGAACGATCATGTTTTGTCCCGGCGTTTCCCTGCGCCATGAACCTTGCCACAAACCCTAAAGATCCTCCTAGATGAATAGCACCTTACGATCCTTGCGTCATTGCCGGAATTGGCCTACAGTGCCATTGCTTGTCACGCTGCTGATACTGGGTCAGTCGCTCATGGCCCAGGTGAGCACCTATGAGTTCACCCCCCTGAGCGGCACCTATACCGAGGTTACCGATGCTTCGGCCACGCGACTGATCACGGTGGAAGGCGATGATGTCATCAGTGCCACACAGAACATCGGCTTCAACTTCGGGTATGCCGGCAATACATACACGCAGTTCAAAATGTCGTCCAACGGGTTCATTACCCTGAACACGGCACTTACGAGCAGTTTGAACGGGAATGACATGTCCGCGGCAAATGCTACTGGACGCCCGATCATCGCGCCATTGTGGGACGATCTTGATGGACGCCCCACCGGTCTTTTGGGGAGGGCCTATCATGAGTTGACCGGTAGTGCACCGAACCGTGTGCTCACCGTGGAATGGCGCAACTGGGAGTGGAACTGGAGCAGCAGTGCCAATGCCATCAGCTTCCAGGTGAAGTTGTTCGAGGCGAACGGCACCATTGAATTCCACTACCGCCAAGGGCCCGATGCAGGCAACCCGGGGGGCAGCGGCGGTGCCAGCATCGGCCTCACGAACCCCACTGGCAGCGGCAGCGGAAGTTACCTGAACCTTACCAGCGTAGCGACCCCAGCCGTCAGCAGCACGGTACTCCAGAATGCGATCTCCACCAAACCGCCCACGGGTACCATCTACAGGTTCAGTATTCCGAGTTGCCCACAACCCGGGGGACTCCTGGTCACCGGTGTTACGGATACCGATGGGACCTTCTCCTGGTCGTCCGCTTCTGGGGCTTTGAACTACACCTATGAGGTACGGACCAGCGGTGCACCAGGATCCGGTGGAGCTGGCCTGGTCACTTCGGGAACCCAAGCGGGGACCAGTGTCGATCTGGCGGGTTTGTTGACCCAAAGCACCGCATATACAGCCTATGTACGATCCAATTGCTCCGGACCGACTCAATCCGTTTGGGCAAGCCTGGCGTTCTCATCGGGACAGATCCCTGTCTCTGCGTTTCCCTGGATCGTGGATTTCGACAGTCCGACCGGCATGCAGTTCACCTCCGCAGGCCAGACCAACCAATGGTTCATCGGTGCGGCACAAGGGAACCCGGCCAACAGCCTGTACATCTCCAATACGGGTGGGTCAACCAACAACTATAACAATGGTGCAACTTCCGTGGTCCATGCGTTTCGCGACATCCAGTTCCCTGCGGATGGTGCCATCAATCTGAGCTTCGACTGGCTGGTGCAAGGGGAGAGTTGCTGCGATTATCTGCGCGTCTTCCTTGTGCCAGTAAGTTTCACACCAACCGCCGGAAACATGATCACCCCTTCCGGTAGCGCGCCTACCGGCAACGTTCAACTGGGGGGTAATTTCAACCTCCAAGGGATCAACTGGCAGACCGCGCAATTGTCCATACCGGCCGCCTACCTCAACAATTCCGCTCGCCTGGTCTTCCAATGGAGGAACGATGGTAGCATTGGCAGTGCGCCAGTGGCCGTGGACAATATCCAACTTACTGTTGGTGCACCTCCCTGTGCGGGTTACACGGCACCGGCCGACGGAACTTCGATCGAGGCGGATGCCGGTACCACGCTTACCTGGAACGCCGCCAATGGCGCCACGGGCTACGATGTCTATCTGGACACCAGCAACCCACCGACCACCCTGGTGAGCAGTGACCAGGCCGGACTGAGCTACAACACCGGGCTTTTGACCGCCGGTAACACATACTACTGGCAGGTACTTCCGCGCAACAGCTCCGGCGCCGCGGAGGAGTGCACGGTGCGTTCCTTCACTACCATGGCACCAGCCTGTATCGCATTGCCTACTAGTCCCGCCAACGGCGGCATTGCCTGCGAAGGAACGGTGACGAACCTGACCTGGCCTGCGAGCCTTGGTGCCACACAATACGAGGTATACCTTGTCGCCGGTGCCGGACCTGCCACCACCTTGGTGAGCACCCAGGCCGGTACCACGTTCAATGCCGGAACATTGGCCGGTGGTAGTTATTCCTGGCGCGTTGTACCGCTGAATACCAACGGAACCGCCACCGGATGTCCAGAATGGTCCTTCGATGTAACAGATACTCCTCCTGGCGACACCTTTGCCAATGCGGTGGAGATCCCCATTCTGCCTGCCACCATCACCGGCAATAACAACCTGGAGAGCAACTGTTACACCAGTGGTTCAGCCACCCGGGTCGGCCGCGACAAGATCTTCAGTGTGGTCACCTCCCCATGCACCAGCACACTCACGGTCGGCGTCTGTGGAACGGGGGATAGTTTCCTCTACCTCCTAGCCGGGGATGCTACCACGATCATCGCATCGGACGATGACACCGAACCTGCCGGCTGCCCTAATACTGTGAATTCCTTCCTATCGGGCATTGCCGTTTCACCCAATACCTTGTACTACATCGTGGTGGAGCCATTCGGTGCCACTGCGGATATCACCTTCGACCTGACGGTATCAGCGGACTGTTTCTGTCTGGCACCGGCCGCCGATGTCACCGTGAACGAGAACTGCACCAACGAGACCTTCACGGTCGATGTGGATGTCACCAGCTTCGGTTCCGGCAGCAGTGCAGAGATCACCTACACGGTGGACGGCGGTGCCCCCACCACGATCAGCGGTCTGTCCTTGGGAACGACAACCATTGGCGGTGCCGGCTTCCCTGCTTCCGCCACGGTGGACATTACCTTGGGGAATGGATCGGTTTGTGAGGAAGAATTAGGCTCCTACTTCTCGAACTGCCCGGTCACGATCGATTGCAGCGCATCACAACCGTTGACCGTGGTCCACTGCTATGGTAACCTTGACGGTCGCACCTTCACCTTCGAAGCCAGCGACCCGGGGGCAACCCTTGACATCACATTCGATAGTGGTGAGATCGATCCAGGCGATGGTGTCACGTTCTACGACGGACCGGTCGGCTCCACCCAGATCTCCTTACCCCCTTATGCGGGTGATCTCGCCAACCTGGGCACCATCACCTCGCCAGGCGATGTGTTCTCCATTTCCATCGAATCGAACAGCAGCATCAGTTGTGCCGATGGTGGAGGTCCACTACCCTGGTCGTTCCGGGTGCGTTGCAGCGGCTGCCTGGAACCCCAGGGTGATGTGTATGTCACCGACGTGAACTGTATCAATGGCACCTTCATGCTCGAAGTGGACCTGTTCGATCTGGGTTACGACGAGATCATGGACGACTACCCGGCCTCCGCCGGGATCCGTTGGACGGTGAGCCCGGACAATACATTCGATGGTGAAATGTTGGGTTTGGTCGAGGACCTTCATGAGATCGGCCCCTTCCCCTTGAACAACGAGGTCAACGTGGTGCTCGTGCACATCAACGATGGCATCTGCAATGCGAACAAGGGCGATTTCACGAACCCTGTGGGCGTCTGTCCCCCAGCCAACGATGACTGCGCCAATGCCTTCGTAGTGGGCAATGGGGTCACGCCGTTCAACAACCTGGCCGCAACGGGAACTGACATCACCACCTGCACAGCGGGTGATAACACGGATGTATGGTATGCCTATACCGCTACCTGCACCGGGCTCACCACGGTGAACACCTGTGGGGCCACCTTCAATACGAGCCTCAGCGCTTGGTCCGCCTGTGGAGGAACGGAACTGGCCTGCAACGATGACTTCTGCGGTACACAAAGTCAGATCTCCTTCGTCTCCAACTCAGGCACCACTTACCTGATCCGTGTGGCAGGTGCCAACGGAGAAACCGGTACTGGCAACCTGACGATCTCCTGCGCTGTTCCTCCACCCACCGGGGCGGATAACTGTGCACTCGCCCCGACCGTTGGCAATGGAGCGCATGCCTTCAGCAACGTTGGAGCGACCGGCACGGATATCACGGGCTGCACCTTCAATGACAACCTCGACGTATGGTTCCGTTATGTGGCAACCTGTACTGGCAACGTAACGGCGAACACCTGTGCCGGGGCCTCCTTCGATACGGGCATCAGCGCCTGGACCGCCTGCGGTGGTACTGAGATCGCCTGCAACGACGATTTTTGTGGTGTACAAAGCCAGATCATCTTCTCCGCCACGGCTGGCACCGCCTATTGGATCCGTATAGCGGGCTTCAATGGTCAGAGCGGGACCGGCACGTTGACGCTCTCGTGTACAGCACCTGAAGTGTGCACATACTCGATCCCCGCAAGTGGCAACAACAGCATTACTGTTTGTAGTTGGACCATCTGCGATCCAGGTGGCACCTCGAACTATGCGAACAATAGCAACGGGTACACCGTGATCAACCCTGCCACACCGGGCGATAACGTGCGCCTCACGTTCAACAGCTTCGCCTTGGAGTGCTGCTGCGACTTCGTAAGGGTGTATGATGGTGTCGGACTTGGTGCTCCACAGCTCTTCAGCGGGAACTGCACCACGCTTCCCCCCGCCCTCACCGCTTCGGGCGGCCCTTTGACCGTGCAGTTCACATCGGACGGTTCCGTGACCAATACCGGGTTCAACGCCACGATCAGTTGCGTGACGCCCCCGCCACCGGCCTGTGCCGCTGCGCCGACCTACCCTGCGAATGGCAGTACGCTGTGTTTCGATGGCACCCTTGTATGGCCTGCGGTGCCAACTGCTGGCGGATATGATGTGTACCTCAATGGCGACCTCGTGAGCAGCAACCAACCCGGTACCACCTACAACGCAGGTGTGCTCGTGGGTGCCATCAACTGGCAGATCATCCCCCGGAATAGCGGAGGTGCTGCTGCAGATTGCGCCATCTGGACCTTCACAGGAAATAACACCCCCTCGGTCGAGGCCAGCAACCTTGGTCCGGCATGCACCGGGGAAAACGTTCAGTTGGTCGGCGCCAGCACCGTTCAGAATGTGAGCTGGTCCGGCCCCAACGGGTACTCCAGCCCATTGCTGAACCCGGTGATCACCAACGTGGGCTTGGCCAACGCTGGTATCTACACCCTTACCGCGGACAATGGTAGTTGCACCTTCAGTGCAAGCACCACCCTGGTGGTGAACCAGACCCCGGTATCGCCGACCACCGAAGGCTACGCGATCTGCCAGAACGGTGCCGTGCCAGGTGGTCAAGGATTGACCGCCGTTGCGCCACCCTTCATTCCGGCCACTACCACGAATACATTCGATGGTGCGCCCTTCCCGAGCGAAGGCACGACCTACGTCACGGTGAGCACCCTGGCCATCCCAGCCCTCCCTACGGGATCGGTGGTGACCGGTGCAACACTTACGTTGACCGGTGTTGTGGCCACTTCACCATCCTGGCGGAGCGAGGTACGGGTGGAACTGACCGGTGCTTATACCTTGGGTGAAACGCAGTTATCCAACCTGAACAGCGCGGGGACCATCACACCCGATCCGGTGATCGCCCTGCCCGGCTTCCCTGCCGGCGGCGGTACGGTGAACCTGCGTTTCCGGGAATCATTCAACGACGGCGTCGTCCCCGATGCAACCATCGCGGGGGCTTTCATCACGGTGAATTACGATGCACCGGGCGACATCGATTGGTATGATGCCGCGAGCGGTGGATCCTTGGTGGGTACTAACACGCCCTTCAACCCTGTGTTGGCCAATGCCGTGGATGCCTCCGTGGGTGGCTTCTACACCTTCTACGCCTCGGTGGGCGATGCGAACTGCGAGAGCGTGAGGATCCCGGCCGTCTTCTCGGTGGGCGACAAATTCCTGAATCTGGAATTGAACACCGATCTGCAGGCCAGCCAGACATCGTGGGAGGTGCAAAGCACCGACAATGGTCTTGTTGTCTGTGAGGGTGGTCCCTACTTCGATGGCTTCGCGCTGAACCTGGTGGAGAGTTGCTGTGTACCCGATGGCTGTTATGCCTTGCGTGTGTTCGACAGCGCCGGTGATGGCATCACCAACGGTGGCTACACACTGCGCAGTGCCGCGGACAACAGGCGTATCATCGATAACAGGAACAACGGTGATTTCGGCAGCGTGAGCCAGATCACGGGCAATGCATACAGCTTCTGCATGCCCATGGGCGATGACGAGTTGATCTACACCAGTTGCGACAAGTACTGGTGGAGGACCGCCGAGTACATCGTGACCACCGAGAACCCCGCCGTGAGCGCGGTGTATGTGGTGGGCGGAGCCAACAACGTGCAGAGCAATACCTCCGGTTACGAGTTCTGGTTCTACAACCCGAACGGTGGATACAGCTTCCGCAAGTTCCGCAGCCACAATGTGACCGATGGCTATGCGAACATCGGCCCTGCGCGTACCTGCCACCTGAAGATCAACAACTGGGCGGCTGCCAATCACATCCCCCAACACGACCTCATGAACGTGAAGGTGCGTGGACGGGTGCTGGGCAGCAATCTGCCATGGGGCCCTGCCTGTCGCTTCGTGCGCGACGAGGCCCTGGCTTTGTGCCCACCCACCAAGTTGATGGACATCCCGGGCAATGTGAACCTGAGCTGTGGTCAGTTCCGTCAGTTCATCGGCGGGCAGCGCGTATATGCACGGCCGATCGGTGGTGCCACGCAGTATCAATGGCGCTTCCGCATCCCGGCCGAGAACGTGGAGATCATCCGTACCACCAACAACTACATCCTGAACTTCCCCTGGAACGCGAACCTGGCTCCTCCCCTGTTGCCCGGTAAGACCTATGAGGTGGATGTGCGTGCATTCAAGGGCGGTGCGTGGTGTGTGGATCCCCTGGATGCCGACAGCGTGTGGGGCGATATCTGCCTGCTCACCATCCAGGCTCCGCCTGCACAGGATGGCACGCAGAACATAGCCATGGAGAACGATGGAGGACTCAGCATCTGGCCCAACCCCAACCGTGGCGACCAGTTCTGGCTGAACATGGAAGCCATCGAGGAAGGTGTGCTCACCGTGGCCATCGATATCATGGACCTCACCGGCAAGCGCGTGATCGCACGTGAGATCCCGGTGAACGACAAGAACATCAACACGGTGATCGACCTGAACGGTGATCTGTCCAACGGCATGTACATGGTGAACATCACAGCAGGCGAAAAGCGCTGGACCGAACGACTGGTGATCGCCAAGTAGAACAAGTCCCACAGTCATTGACGAGCCCCGCTCCCGGAATTCCGGGGGCGGGGCTTCGTCTTTCCGGATCACGGCGATCGAGCCGAAAGGATCCGGTCACTTCATGACCGCTGCATGCGACCGGACCCTGTAACATAGAATGATCATTCCGACATTATGCTTGCACACTGCTGTCCGGTTAAAAGTCGAACAAATTCAACTGTTTCAGCGGGTCAGGGTTTGCTGGTGCAAGGGCATCGGTCCGAAAGGCTTGCTGGACGGGCATTTTCTCGAAGGG
>JBGTIB010000033.1:0-11125 GCA_041745875.1 Flavobacteriales bacterium
CCATGCCGAGGTCGAGAAGAACTGTGAGGAACATTTGCGTGTGGTTTTTGGGGATGTGCGTTGTCAGTGGTGATGTGGTTCCTCCACGGCCGCACCGATGTACATGGCGGACAGGAAGGTGAACACATAAGCTTGGATGAATGCCACGAGCAGCTCGAGCATGCTCATGAAGATGGTGAAGGCCAGCGAACCCACGGCCACGCCATAACCGGCGCCGGTGCTCGATTCGCCGAAAACGAAGATCAGGCTGAAGAAGCTGAGTACGATGATGTGACCCGCCGTGATGTTGGCGAAGAGGCGGATCATCAATACGAATGGCTTGAGGAACATGCCGAGGATCTCCACCGGGGTGAGGATCGCCAGCACCCAACCGGGAACACCGGGCATGGCGAAGATGTGCTGCCAATAGTGCTTGTTGCCACTGAAGCTCACGATCAGGAAGGTGATGGTGGCAAGTACCAACGTAACCGCGATATTGCCTGTGAGGTTGGCGCCTCCGGGGAAGAAGGGCACCAGGCCCATCAGGTTGTTCAGGAAGATGAAGAAGAAGGCCGTAAGCAGGTAGGGCATGTAGCGCTCATACTTGGGCCCGATGGCACTCTTGGCCACATCGTCGCGCACGAAAAGGATGATCGGCTCGATCAGATTTTGCAGGCCTTTTGGCGCCTGCCCTGCGCGCCGGCCGTAGGTATTGGCCACGCTGATGAAGATCCACAACAGAATGCCCAGGCTGATGAACAGGCTGAGCACGTTCTTGGTGATACTGATGTCCCAGATATTGCCCGTGGCGGCCTCGACGATGGTGCCTTCGCCGTCCACCGCGACCACGCTGCCATCGTGCAAGGCGTAACCATTGTAGGTGGCATGTCCGTGGTCGAAGCGTGCGCTGCTGAAGACCTGGAGGCCACGTTCGGTATCGAAGAGGATCACCGGCAGGGGCAGGGTGGTGTGGCCCCAGAGGTGCCAGCCATGCTCATCGCCGATGTGGCTCATGATGAGCGTGCCCGCGTTGAATTTTCCGTCGTCATTGCCTGCACCGGCCATCAACGGCACGTTGCACAAGGTGGTCAGAAGGATCAGAAAAGCGGTGCGGATCAAGGCCTTGCTGGGCATGTTGAAGAGGGCGTACCCCCCTGAATGCGGGCGCAAATGTAGGCATCCTGAGCAATTGGGGAAATGATGCGCTGCAAGATGCTGCAAAGCATCACTCAACGCGGCCGCGTTTCCTTGAAGAGATGCAGCATGGCGCCAACGATCCCGAGCAATGCGAATACGATGGTGAGTACCGGCCACGGCCATGCGATCAGGCGGTCCAGACATCGCCCGAGCAGGGTGGAGAGCACCACGATGCCCATCATGGTAAGCCCTAAGGTGGTGTAGCGCAGGTAGTCCTGGGAACCTTTCAAGGCTTTCCGGGGACCATCACCAGCGCTCATGGGGTGGAGGGAACTCGGCGCAGCAGACGCATGGACCACCATGTGCTGAAGGCCAGGAAGGCGAGGTAGCCGACGGCGCAAACCAGGGTGAGCGAGACCGACAACGGTGCCGGGATCAACACCATCACGGCCACTACGACGCCCAGGGTCAGCAGCATTTTCACGACCAGCGATGCCATGAAGCGCCGCACGAAACCTTTCGGGTCCACGGCCAGCCCGTGTTCCTGCCAGCGCAGCAGGATGATGGTAAGGCCGATGAGGTAGAGCAAGACCACGCCGTGCAATGGAGACAATGACTCGTTCATGGACCATAGCAAGCCGGCCATGATCAGAGAGCACAACACTCCGAAACATAGGGTAGCGACAACGGGCGATCGAAGCAACGCTGCCATGCAGGAAGCGGGTGGACGATCAGTGGTTGGCCTGCTTCACTTCCGGACGAGGGGCATCAGTGCGCAAGCGTGCGGGATCCATCTCCTTCACCACTCCACCTGCCATGCTGCAATTGCCCGAGAACACCGCACCGGGCTCGATCGCGAGTTTCTTGGTGTTGATGTCGCCCTGCAACTTCGCGGTGGCCTTCAAGCTGAGAAGGTCCTGGCAGTTGATCTTGCCGATCACGGTTCCTTCGATATCGGACGACTGACAGATCACCTCTCCCTCGATCACGCCGTTCTGGCCCACGATCACTCGGCCCTTGGCATTGACGGTACCCTTCACCCGCCCGTCGATGCGGATATTGCTGTCAGAGCGGATCTCCCCATCGATGGAAGTGCCCTCCATGATGCTGTTGATCTTTCCGGGGCTGATGGGTTCAACGGACTTGTTCATGGTGTTCGGGGCGGGTTTATCGCTTCGGAACATGGTCCCTGGAGCTTTGGGGTTCAACGTGGGGTTCGCGACAAAGATAACGGCGCGATCGGGTTATCCTATTGAAGGTCAAGGACCTCGGACAGCCCTGTTCTAGTGCCGGGCAAGCACGAAGCGGAGGTGGTCCGCCTTATCAGCGAAAGTGCATCGAAGGATATAGCTGCCCGGTCGCATACCGGACAGATCGATCGGGTCATCACATCGTTGCTGCGGTACCTTCAGTATCGATCGTCCCTGCATATCGCTGATCGCCACATCGACCAGCGGGGTAGGGCAGCCATCGACCCATACCACGCCGCTCGAAGGGTTGGGCCTCAGTGTAAGACCCGGAAGTTCGTGGTGCGCGATCCCCGTGGCGTCGAGCACCACGAATTGGGTCTCCCATGTACAGTCCTGCTGGTCGCCCACCCAAACCGTGTGCACGCCCACGGGCAGGGGCCCGGAGAGCATCTCGTCCAGTGTTCCGTTGCTCCATATCACTTCGTACGGGGGCGTACCGCCATCGATGGTCATAGCGGCATTCCCCGAACCGCCCGCATCCGGTGCGTGCTGGATGGTGAGTGAAACGACCAGGGTATCGGGTTGCCCGATGGTGACCCACTGCTGAAGGGTACAGCCGTTGAGATCCACCACGGTGAAGGCATGCTCCCCGGCCGGCAATGCATCGGGGTCGGAACCGTTCCAATCCTGGTCATGTGGAGGGGTCCCTCCGGTAACGATCACCGTGACCACCCCATCCGCAAACCCATGGCAGCTTGCATCCAGGGTTGATACTTGGACCGACAATGGGAAGGGTTCGTCTATGAAGCCACCACCTGTCCCAAGGCAGCCGTAACTGTCCAGTACCATGAACGAATAGGCGCCGGCGGAAAGGTCGGTGATCGCATGGGTCTGGGCCCCCGTGTTCCATTGTAGCGACTGCACGGGCTCGTTCGAGAAAGACACAGCCATGCTTCCATCACTCAGGAAGGCGCACGACACATCGGTTTCCACCAAGGTGATCACATTTTCTGGTGCCATGGCGATGACCACGGTGTCCGACACGAGTTGGAATCCAAGTGTATCCATCACCGTTGCCCAATACACGCCTGGCACATCCGCCACCAACACCTGTTCCACATGGCCCGTGTTCCACAGATAGCTTGCATAGGGCCCGCCGGCATCGAGGGCCAGGGATCCTCCTAGACAAAGGAACGGCGCCCCCGGGTAGCTGATGACCACGTCCTCCAACTGCGATGCACCCTCCACGAAATGCCGGTGCTGGTCCACGGGCAGGTCATAGTACACCTCGCGCAACCCGCGGTTCCATTCCAGCACGAGCGAGTCGATCATCGTGTGCTGCGCCAGCCCGAATATGATCTTGCTGGAACTCTGGTTCGCCAGGTCCTCGCCGCACAATGTGAAACGCACGAAATGCTCACCACCGGCATAACAATGTACCCAGGTTCCGATCCCGTCACGGTTGGAGTAGGTGCCCTCCAGGGTGAATGCGAACCAGTGGTTGGTCCCTCCATTGTTCACGTAGAGCCTTGCGTGATCGGGCGCGCGATTGTTGGTGAAGAAATCGTAGTAACCATCGTTGTTCACATCCCCCCTGCTGCAGACGTAGGATCGGATCGTGTCGCCACCGGGTCCTAGTATTGCATTGTCCATGAGGAAGAAGCCTCCCTGTTCGTTCCGATAGAACAGATTTCCGGGATAAGGTTGTAGGCTATGTGTGCTGGTCATCAGGAGATCCTCCCAAGTATTGTTGTCGTAGTCCAACCAAAGCCCTCCCCAACCGGATGCGATCACAATGTTGACGTTGGCCGCTGCCGAGACATCGGTAAAGGTTCCATCTCCGTCGTTGCGCAGGAGTTTTTGTCCTTCGGGCGGATTGTTGCTCACGAAGAGGTCCAGGTCCCCATCGTGATCATAGTCGCCAACGGTGGCGCTCATGGAGCAGATCGTAAGTCCCATGTCCGCTTGCTCCGTCACATTGGTGAAGGTGCCGTCGCCATTGTTGTGAAAGAGCTCGTTGCGGTGCGGCAGGCGGTCCACCACCAGGAAAAGATCCTCCCAACCATCGTGGTCATAGTCCAGGAACACCGGCTGAAAAGAAGGGTGCGGAAGCAGGAACACCCCGGCGCTGTTGGTCACATTGGTGAAAGTCCCATTGCAATTGTTCCTGTAGAGCAGGCTGCTGAACTGGGGGTGTGCGTCATCCAAGTAGCTGTAGTATTTGGTGATGTACAGGTCCAGACATCCATCGTGATCATAGTCGCAGTATGCGGCCCCGAAATAGAAATAGGCCGCTTGTTCCAACCCGGCGATCCCGGCCACATTGGTGAATTGCCAGTTCCCATTGTTCCGCCAGAGTTGGATCCCTGCGCCTTTCTTCGTGATCAACAGATCGGGGTCCCCATCGTTGTCATAGTCGGCCCAGAGCAGCATGTTGATATCCCCATATGGAATATTGGGAATGGTAAAGGGGGCAGGCGCGAAATATCCACCTTGGTTGAAGAGGAATACCGGATCCTGGCCGACCCGCGCAATGGAGAGGTCGTCCCAACCATCGCCATTGATGTCATAAAAACTGACCGCCTTCCCCTTTTCGTTCTCGGGGGAATACATCAGGGAGCCCAACAACCCTGTAGCATCATGGAACTGGCCAAATGCTACCGAATGCAGAACCAGTGCAGCAAGAAAGGATCGGCGTGTAACCCCCACATTTCCCGGATTGGCAATGTGAATGTAATACGTCGGGGAGCGGAATGGAAGAGGGGCTGTCGGATTGCATGGTTCTCCGTTCACCGTTCCGGTACTTCCGCCTGGCACCGGTACCAATACACGAATGGCAAGTCTCACGCTGCCTTGCACCCGTAAGTAGGCTCATGCCACCAAGGCCTTCGGATGACAAAATGCCCCTATGGTGCCTGCGGTCAGGGAGGCCCCCCGAAAAGCTGGAGCTACTGCAGGTAATTCTCCGAGAAGAATGACGTGTAGCCCTCCACATCCTTGTTCTTGTACAGCTGGGTGTAGTTCTCCGGACTGATGGCGAATGCGGGGAAGCTTTGGTCGTTGATCCCGTCCAGCAGCCCCCTGTTGTTCACGAATAGTTCATAGAACTCCATGGCCTTTTCCTTCGAGGTGAAGAAGCTCGCGAGCACCACCTGATGCTCGGGATCAAGGAAGCTATTGGTGAACTCCATGCCTGCCTGGCGGAAAAGCGTGGCGTTCAAGTCCGATAGTTTGGCTTTGATCACCGTCATGTCGTTGCCTGCGTTGGGGACGATGAGAGCGAAGTAGTGTTTGCCCCCGTCGGTTTTGTAGGAGGGTACGGAGCGCAGCGGCGGGGCCTGCGTTTCGGCACCTTTATCGAGGGCGGCCAGCAGATCGGTGGCGGCCTTGGCTTCATCGGTGCCAGGGAATTTGTCCTTCACCACGTTCAGCGCCGCCCTGAAGCCCGACCCGTCGCGCATGCCCCCGACGGCCATGGCGCGCAGCATGTGATACTTGGGCAGGAAATGGTTGTCAGGTTCGTCCGCGATCACCCGGTCGCAACTGGCGATCACCGAGCTGTAGAGGTATTGGCGGTAACGGTCGTACACCTCCTTGTAGGAAGCCTCCTCTTCGAGACGGCGGGCCGCATCGGCTTGCAGGATGTTGGGGTTCTTGATCAACCGGGCGAACTCCGAATCGGGGTAACGCTCCAGGATGATCGCCGCATAGTATTCAGAGCCCTTGCCATCCATGGAGAAGAAGTTCTCCACCTCCTCCTTTTCCTTGTACACCCGGTACAGTTGGTAATAGCTCTCCGGGGTGTAACGGCATTCGTCGAAGCGGCTGTTGAGGTTCTCGAAGCTCTCGATGGCGTTGTCCGTGTCCTTCAACTGTTCCTTGTAGATCATGCCGGTGATGTACAGCGCGTTGCAGATGCGGGCGTTGGAAGCTTCGATGGCGGCTGCATCGGAAGGAATATCCTTCATGTAGAATGCGGGATCCATCCACTCCTTCACTTCGCCGCTGGCGTCCGCCAATTCACCCTCCTCTTCCTCCTCCTCCTCTTCAATGTCGGCCAGTGCACTGCCGCTCTTGTCCTTCCTGCGCCAATCGTCCTCCAGTTGGCGGGTGCCCCAACGCTTGCGGAACTCGTTGGCTCCGCGCGAGATCTGGTTGGGGTCGTAGAAGTACCAGTTGCCTCTCTGCCCCGCGCCGGGGGTGCTGGTGCGCGCCGGGGTACCGGGCGGCGTTTGCTCGGCGATCTCCCGGGCCTCCAGCGCCAAACGATCCTTCTCATCCTCCTCATCCTCTCGGTCGCGGATGATCTGCCGGATCTTCTTGGCCAGTTCCTCTTCGTCCAATCCGGCCAGGGCCTGGAGACTGTCTTCGCGGGTGATCACGTTCAACTGATCCACCAGTTCGCTCAGCACCGTGGCCCTGGTCACCACCTCTTCGTAACGCGGGTGTTCCTCGAACATGAGGGTGCGGGTACTGTCGTAGTAAATCTGTGCGCTGGCGTAGGTCCTGTCCTCGAAATACAGATCGGCCAGCCGCAGCCAGGTCTTTGCTTTCTGCTTGACATCCGTGGTGCTGACCTGGGCGCTGGTCTCCAGGTGTTCAATGGCCCCGGGCTTGTTGCGATCCTTGATGTCCAACTCGGCCAGTGCGTAGTGGATCATGTCGAAATGGTCCAAGTGCTTCTCATCGCGCAGCATCCGGTTCAGCTTCTGCCGTAACGACTTACTGTCGCCCTTGCTCAGCGCCAAAGCCTGGAAGATCTGGGCGTGGAAGGCCAGTTCGTATGGTGGGTTCATACGCACCACCGCGGCGTACTGCTCGATGGCTTTTTCCTCGAAGCCCTTTTTCTCATAGAGCTGGGCCAGGATGAAGGCCCAACGCACCCGTTCCCGTTTGTTCTTCGAAACGGAAACGGCATGCTCCAGGTTGATGATGGCATCGTCGATACGGTCACGGCGCAGGTCCAGGTCCGCTTGCACGGCGCTCAATTCCGCATGGTCGAAGCGCTTGGGTAGTTTTTTCTGGTTCCGCACATTGTCCAGGGCGCTTTGGGCCTTGGCATACTGCTCGATCTCTATGGCGGTGCGGGCCAGCCAGACAGCACTTTCATGCTGGCGGTTCTCGCCCTTGAAGCGCCGCGAGATATAGGAGAAGCCCCGTTCAGCCTCGTGGAAGTTGCGCTTGTAGAAGTTGCTCTTGGCGATCACGAAGAAGGCATCGTCGATCCAGCTGTTCTTCTGTTCCCCTTTGATCTCCATGTTGTGCCGCTCGATCACGAGCTCGCACTTCTCGATGCAGATCTCCAACTCGGGAGTGGCATTCCTGGCCTGGTCCTCGGTGCCGTACACGAAGAGCGGAAGCAACTCGTCGTAGTCGTCGATATGGGCATCCTCGATACCCCGGATCACCTCCTTCAGCTTTTCATTGGCATTGAACCACCCATTGTCTCGGGTGGTCAGACGGTGGTACGTGCGATTGAGGAAGGCGTCCTTTTCCTGCGAGCACCCCACGCCCAACAGGACAAGGAGGAGCAACAGCCCCCAGGAGGGCTTTCGGTATGCGTGAAGCGTGTGCAAGGCGCGCGAACCCAATAACTACGAACGGGCGAAGATATTTCATTGGCCGCTCATGTGGCGAGCGGTCTCCACCCCCCATGCCAAAGGGGGGGCGCGACCCGGTGGGCGTGCCGGGCGCATTCCGCACCTTTGCAAGCATGGGGAAACAAGGGGCGAGGGGAGAGCGGGCCGATGGGCGCGGCAGGCCCCTGTTGCGCAAACTGCGCAGCGTATACCGCCTTGTCCTCATCGACGATAGCAACTTCGAGGAGCGGTTCAGCATCAAACTCTCTCGCCTCAATGTGCTCATCCTCACCATTGCCGCATTCACCCTCTACGGCTTGATGGTCACTGCCATCATCGTGTTCACACCCCTGAAGAAGTACATTCCCGGATACTCCGACCAGCGCACCAAGATCGACGCCCATCGCAGCACGCTGAAGGCCGATTCGCTGGAGGTGCAACTCGGCATGCGCGACCTCTACATCGATAACCTGCGCAATGTGCTCCGGGGTGACCTGCCCGTGGACAGTGCCACCCTGTTCATACCCATCGACGTAAAACCCGACATGAGCGACCTTGCGCCCGGTCGGTCGGACAGTCTGTTGCGTGCCAAGGTGGACAAGGAGGAGGCCTACGACGTTACGGAGAGCGGTGCCGCATCGGACCGTCGCGAATTGGCCGGTGTGGTCTTCTTCCCACCCTTGCGGGGCATGATCACCAGCACCTTCGACCGGGGTCAGGGGCATTTCGGCATCGACATCGTGGCGGCGGCCAACGCGGCGGTGAAGGTCTGCCTGAACGGCACGGTGATCCTCTCCAGTTGGACCACCGATTCCGGCCATGTGATACAGGTGCAACACCGCAACGACCTGGTCAGTGTTTACAAGCACAACAGTGTATTGCTGAAGAAGGTCGGCGACCGTGTGAAGGCCGGCGAGGCCATCGCCATCGTGGGGAATAGCGGTGAACTCACCACGGGTCCACACCTGCATTTCGAGCTTTGGTTGAACGGCGAACCAGTGGATCCACAGAACTACATGGTCTTCCAGTGATGGTACAAATGGGCACGGCAGCGATGGGAACACTTGCACGGACGGAACCCCGCACGGTCCCCATGCGAAAAGGCTGGCGGGAATGTCGGTGAAGAGTTGGATAGCACGACCCTATGCCCGTTGGGTGACGGCAGCTGTCATGCGTCGCGCGATGGACGCGGCGGCGACGCAACAAGAAGTTCTGTCAGGCTTGCTGACGCGCATGGGCGGTACTTCCTTCGGCAAGGAACATGGACTGAAAAGCGTGGAGGACCACGCCGGACTGGTGCAGGCGATACCCCTGCGAGATTACGAAGGGTTCAAGCCATATATCGACCGGATCATCGCCGGCGAGCGGGATGTGCTTTGGCCCGGACTACCGCTGTACCTGTGCAAAACCAGTGGTACCACGAGCGGAGCCAAGTACATTCCGATCACCCGAGAAAGCCTGCCGAACCACATCGGGAGCGCCCGGCGCGCCCTGTTGGCGTACATCGCGTTCAGCGGCCGTGCCGATTTCGTGGATGGGAAGATGATCTTTCTGCAAGGCAGTCCGGTCCTGGACCGCCAAGGCCTTGTACCCACCGGTCGGTTGAGCGGCATCGTGGCCAACCATGTACCCGCCTACCTGTTGAAGAACCGCATGCCCAGTGCCCGGACCAACTGCATGGCGGATTGGGAAACGAAGGTGGATGCCATTGTGGGCGAGACCATGACCGAGGACATGCGGCTCATCAGCGGCATTCCGTCGTGGGTGCAGATGTACTTCGAGAAGCTGCTGGCCCGCACCGGCAAGGCCACGGTGCGCGAGGTGTTCCCGAATTTCTCCCTCTTTGTTCATGGCGGTGTGAACTACGGACCATACCGCAGCCGCATGCAAGCACTGATAGGGGCGGATATCCACAGCGTGGAGTTGTTCCCTGCCAGCGAGGGTTTCATCGCTTACCAGGACAAGGCTCCGGATGAGGGCCTCCTGCTCGTACTGGACAATGGCATCTACTATGGGTTCATCCCCATGCAGGGGAACGACCGTCGTCCCCTTTCGATCGCCGAGGTCAAGCTCGATACGCAGTATGCCCTGGTGCTCTATACCAACGCTGGCTTGTGCGGGTATGAGATCGGCGATACGGTGAAATTCGTATCCCTGTCACCGCCGCGGATCATGGTCACGGGACGAACGAAGCATTATACAAGCGCTTTCGGGGAGCACGTGATCGCAGAGGAGGTGGAAGGCGCCTTGAACGATGCGATGGCGCTCATTCCATGCGAAGTGGCGGAATTCACCGTCGCGCCCAACCTGTCGCCAGGAACGGGTCTTCCCTATCATGAATGGTTCATTGAGTTCGCGGCCCTCCCGGCCGACTTAATGCAATTCGCTGCCCATATGGACGAGGCCTTGCAACGGCGCAATCCGTACTACAAAGACCTGATCGTCGGCAGGGTCCTTCGACCACTGGTGATCGCGCAGGTTCCGCGCGGAGGCTTCGCATCATGGATGAAGTCGCGCGGCATGAACGACGCGCAGAGCAAGGTGCCACGCTTGGCGAACGACCGTCGCTATGTCGATGGGCTGACCTATTCCTGAGGAACAGGACCTTTCCTATGGACATGAGCACCGGTCCGATCAACCGGGCAGGACCTCGGCCTTGGGGTAACGCTCCTTCCAGAACTTCAGTGCCTCCATGTTGCGAAGTGTGATCACCGTGCGGTGGTCAAGCTTCACCTTGATGGCGTTCAGCCCTTCTTTGATCGGCTGCGTCAGGATGAGTGTCTTCTTCTTGCGTGGCATTGGAGCGTGGTTTTCGTGAACTCGAAAGAGACATACGGGATCCCGTTCCATTTCGGTTGCAATTGTGCATAACTCCCGTTCCCAGCGGGATGGCGGCTGGCCTGATGGGTCTGTGCGGGCGAATACTTGTCCCGCGCTGACCCCAATGACCGGGGATTAATTTCCCCAAATCGGTTCTCGAGCACCGATGCAGGCGCTATTCGATCCCATGAGGACCGTACACCCGCCAATCCGCGTCCTCGTGCAAGAGCTTCCAGGACAGGGTTTGTTCCAGAACGCTTCGATCCACGAATACGGCCTTCAGACCAAGCACGGCAAGACTATCCAAATGCCCGGGATCCAGCGCTTGATCCGGATCCAGTGCCCATCCTTTGCGGTCCAGATAGTACATGGGACGTGGATCGAGCCCCGAGGTTGTGGCCACCAGCGCATCGGTCGTCG
>JBGTIB010000034.1:0-8675 GCA_041745875.1 Flavobacteriales bacterium
CACTGGTGTCCGGTTAAGCTGGAGTCAAACATAGGATGAGCCCAATATGGACGCGGCCTATCGAACGAAAATGCGTGGGGCGGATTTGAATTGCCGCCAGTCGCTGGTGTGGGTTTCCTTGAGGACAACTCAAGGAACTCCGCATGAACATCGGCAGCACGGTCTACAGTCAATTGATGGCGCACCTTCCCTGGACAACGTTCGACCGCATCGTGGAGCGCTATGCCGGGGACTACCGGGTCCGAACCCTTACCTGTCGGGAGCATTTCAGGGCGATGGCATTCGCGCAACTCACTTATCGGGAGAGTCTTCGGGACATAGAGACCTGTCTTGGTGCGCAGCCCAGCAAGCTGTTCCGCATGGGATTGAGCAGCCCGGTGAAGCGCAGCACGCTGTCCGACGCCAACGAACTGCGCGACTGGCGCATCTACTCGGATTTTGCCCAGGTCTTGATCGGGCAGGCGCGCAAGCTTCATGCGAGCGAACCGGGCGTTCTGGATGTGAAGGAGACGGTCTATGCGCTGGACTCCACCACCATCGATCTGTGCCTGTCCTCTTTTCCCTGGGCGGTGTTCCGCAAGACCAAGGCGGCCGTGAAGATGCATACGCTCATGGACCTGCGCGGCTCGATCCCCAGCTTCATCCATGTGAGCGATGGCAAGATGCACGACGTGAACGCATTGGACCTGCTTATTCCGGAGGCGGGCAGCTTCTACGTCATGGATCGCGCCTACCTGTCCTTGGAGCGCCTTTGCAGACTGCACGTTTGCGGGGCGTTCTTCATTACCCGGGCCAAGTCCAACACGGATCTGCGACGCCTTTACTCGGCACCCACCGATCGCAAGACCGGCATCATCTGCGACCAGACCGTCGTTTTCGCAGGGGTCAAGTCGGCTACGGACTATCCCCACAAGCTGCGGCGCATCAAGCTCAAGGACTTGGAGAGTGGGCGCCTTCTGGTTTTTCTCACCAACAACTTCACGCTGCCAGCCACCACCATTGCAGAGCTCTATCGCAACCGATGGCAGGTGGAACTGTTCTTCAAGTGGATCAAGCAGCATCTGCGTATCAAGAAGTTCTACGGTCTCTCGGAGAACGCCGTCAAATGCCAGATCTGGATCGCGGTGTCCGTGTACCTGCTGGTCGCCATCGTTCGCAAGCGGCTGAAGTTGGGTGCTTCGCTCCATTCCATTCTACAGATCTGCTCGGTCATGCCTTTCGAGAAAATGCCCATCCAGCAAGCCTTTCAGAAACCAGCGGTAGAGGAATCACACCCCAACCCTCTGAACCAGCTGATTTTGTTCGATTCTTAACCGGACAGCAGTGGTGGGAATTGGTCAAGAACGAGAAGACCTCGGTTGGGGAACATGTAAGTTCACATGTCCCTAGTATGATCGTATTTCCGAACCCAATAGGTCCGGGCTCTCGTGTGTATATGGATTGGAGCGGTGCGGACAGAGGCCAACGTTATGGATTGTCCTTGCATGACATTGCTGGGCGCATGGTTCAGAACCTCAGCTTTGTGCATGGCTCATCGATCGCGTTACCTGCATTGTCTCCGGGACACTACATCGTTTCAGTGGATCGGAATGGCGAACGTTTAGCTCAAGGCAGGATAGTGGTAGCTCAAGATTGAGTACAATGGATAATGCCGAGCTAGCGGTTTCCACACCCCCTACCTCCCCTCCCGCACCCACGTCTGCGTCCTGAAGAAGAACGCCACGTATCCGCGCACCTTCAGCTTGCCATCCTCCATCCACAGCTTGCAGCTATAGACCTTGCCCGTTTCGGGATCAAGGATGGTTCCATCCTCCCATTCATCGTCGTCCCGCACCATGTCGCGGATGATCTCCAGTCCCAGGATCTTCTTGTTCTGTCGGTCGCCCGGGCAAAGGTCACAGAGCTTGTCGAGTTTACTCTTGTCATGGAGGTCCACGATCCGGCCACTGAGCTTGCCGTCCTTTTCGGTGATCTCCACAACAGAGCGTGGTTTGCCGGTGTTGTCGTCGATCGTCGTCCAACGTCCTGTCACGGATTGTGCATGAAGGGCGGGCACCAGCAGGAACAGGAATGCGGTGAACAGGTTGCGCATATAAGTCAGTTGTTTCAGAAGCTACGTCCGATCCCCACCACATAGCGGAAGGCGAAGTGGTCCGCTTCTCCGGCGGGCAATGCGGACAGCAGCAAGGGCATGTCGAAGCGGATCGTAAGTGGCTTGATATCGGTGAGCGGGCCAAAGCGCTTGATGGTGAATGCCACACCGGCACCTGCATCGGCACGGGGTGCTGCAAGGCGGAGGCGTTCGTTGCCATTCTCGAACGTGCGGTATCCCATCATGCCCACATCACCGAAGAGGTATACGTCCAGGTGCAGGTAACGTGCCAGCTTGCCAGGCTTCCAATTCACGATACCATCCAGGTCGACCTCACCGCTGGCGGAAAGACCGGTATTTCCATAATGTGTGAACATGATCCCGCCATCCGCGATCTCCTCGGGTGCGAGGTAACCCGCATAGCCGCGCAAGCCCAGGCCGCCACCATGGTGGAAGTGGTTCACCGCAGCGCCATAGCCCAACCATTCGTAGGGCACGAAGCCGATGCTGCGCACGTACTTATCCTCCATCATTTCCTCCGGTGACGCCCCTGCGAGATACAGCGCACTCTCGCGTGGAGTGGCGCCGGTGCCGAACTGCCCGAATCCACGGGTGCGCAACTGTATGGGACCGAGGTCGTTGATATTCACCGCGGTGAGCCGCACTTGGGCATAGGCGGACGCCGAGCCAACGGCACTGTTCCGGGTCTCCAGCAGCAGGTCGCCGGTCCCGCGCGCATGGCTGTATCGGTGGCGCAGGGAAAGGTCCACGGCGCCATTCAGTCTGTCCAGGTCCCATTGTTCGGGATAGAGCAGATAGGTAAGGTGCGTGCTGTCCTGCCGGAAGAAGTACAGCACCTCGGCCCGTGCCTCGGTACGGCCATTGGGCAATTGCCATTTCCAACCGGCGCCGTAACGCTGAAGCCCATCCAGTTTTCGCGCATGCACGAACACCGAACTGCCCTTCAGCAGTTTTTCAGTGCCGTTCTCATACCGGAAGTTGAAGGAGATGCCATCGAAGCCCGTGTCCGTATTCCCGGGTATGCTGTCCAACTGCGTGGCGCGGTTGTCCGGTGGCAGGTACTGGCCCATGCCCGTGTTCAGCCAGGCACTGAAGTGCAACCGGTGCTTGTACTTCATGTAGCTGCCGTTCATGTGCACACCGACCTTGGTTCCATCGTAACCGTTCCACCAGAGATCGGGACGTACGAAGGCTTGGTAAGTCCGTCGGTCCGGAGGGGTGTACAGGTGGTGATCTAAGGTGACCTCGATGGGAGGATAGAGATGGTCGTTCAGTTTGTATGCATCGGCGAGCCTGTTCGTAGGGTCGATGATCACCTCTTCGATGCCCGTGGGAATGTTGACCCTGGCGATGTAGTTGCGTTGCAGCCTATCGTAGCCTATCCAACGCGGCAATATGGTGGCGTCCGTCCTCTTTTCGAACCAGGTGTTCGGGATGTGGAAGTCGTGGATCTGCCCATCGCGTGCCACCACACGCAGGTCGATCGGCATTTGCAAACTGCCTTTGCGTCGGATCCGGATGGACTGTCCGTCGTCCTTGTAGCGGCGCTTCACGGAGCCGATCGCATAGTCGATGCGTTTGTCGCTCTCGAGCCATTGGTCGAAGAACCAGTTGAGGTCCACCTTGGTGTGGTCCATGAAGCTCTGTCGCATGTCCTCGGGATACGGATGGCACATGCGCCACTGGTCGAAATAGTGCTGCATGGCCGACAGGAATAGCGAGTCACCCAGGACGTACTGCAGGTTATACAGCATGACCGCTGTCTTATAGTACACGTGGCTGTAGCCCCTTCCGCGCCCCTGCACATGACCGAACTCGTCACTGTGCACGTTGATCGGAGGTACTTCATCCCGCACCGCATCCCGCTGATATCCGTGATATACCTCACTCTCCCGCACCAATTGCGGTGCGCGGTAGCGCGCCTCATACCAATTGCGGGGTGCTTCGGCGACAAGTGTATCGCCATCGATGCGCTCCAAGCCCCATGCGGTCAGGAATTGGGTGAAACCCTCGTCCAGAAAGGCGCGGTAGGTCTCGTTGTTTCCGACCATGCCGAAGAACCAGTTGTGTCCCACCTCGTGGACCAGCAGCCCACGGTAGTCGGGGTCATCGCCACTGTCCAGTGTCAGCATGGGGTATTCCATGCCGTCGCGCGCGTCGGCCACCACCATCTTTGGATAGGCGTACATGCCGATGTCCGTACTGAACACTTCGATGATGCGCGCGGTGTATTCAGCCGCGTTCTGCCAACCACTGGCGTGTGGCTCCTGGGCCAAGGCCACGCACTTCACACCATTCCATTCCGCCTCACCGATGCGGTAGCTGGGGTCGGCCGTGAATGCGAAGTCGTGTACATTCTCAGCGTGGTATTTCCACACCCTGCGTTTGCCCGGCTCCGGTTCGATGATCACCGAGGGGGCTTCATTCCACGGTTTGTCCTTGAAGTTGGCCAGGTCCAGTTTCGCGCGCAGTTCCGCAGGTAACACCTCGTCGGGGTTCTGTAACCATCCTGTGGCCTCCACGATGTAGTGGTGCGGCAGGTCCAGTTCCACATCGAATGCTCCGAAGTTGCCATAGAACTCATGTCCCAGATGTTGCTGCGTATCCCAGCCGAACTTGCGGTCATACACCGCGATGCGTGGGTACCAGTGAACCCCATCGTAGTGTTTCTGTCCCCATGCGTTGAAGAGTTTCATCCGACGCTGCAATCCGCTTGCCCAGTGGGTGGTGAACGTACTCTTGAACGTGACGCTCCCACCAGGTGGAAGTGGCGTGTTCAACCACGCTTTCAGCACGGTGTTATCCTGTTCCATACGCAGCGGGCCGTTATCCACCGTGAGGGCCTCCACCCTGGTCCCTGCATAGGTCAGGTTCTTGGAACGGCGCATGTCGCGTCCACCAGCGGTCATACGTTCCTCCAGATAGGACCCCTTGACGTAGGCCTCTTGATAGAGGTGGAAGTACACGAAGTGTAGCGTGTCGGGAGAGTTGTTGTGGTAATGCAGCAAAAGATCGCCCCGGACCAGGTCCAGCGAGTCGTCCAGTTCGGCCTTGATCACATGATGCACATCCTGCTGCCAGTAGCCGGGTACTGGTTGTTTGTTGCGCCAGTAATGCGGATTGTCGGCGTTCCGGTAGGTGTTCGGCGGGTGCTTGTCATTGGATCGTTGCGCCTGGGCAAGGAATGGCGCAAGGAAGAGTGGGAAAAGGAGCGTATACCGTGGGTGCATCGCCACCAAGTTACATGTTGGCGCGTTGTATGGATGAGAGATCCACCACGTGATGCACAAGAAGAGCAGCACGTACCTTTCCGACCCCACCCGGTCACAGAGGATGTTCGATCTGTTGAAGCGTTCAGCCAAAGGGGTCCTGTCGACCCGACACCTGCTCCAGCGTTCGAGCGGGCATCGGTTCATCCTTTGTTACCATCACCTGGCATCCCGGATCGGAGGGGTCGATGCCTCGGTGTATACCACCACCATCGAGCGTTTCAAGGATCATCTTTCGGCCCTCAGCGGAGTGGTTGACTTCGTTCCATTGGACGAGTTGATCCATGAGGATGCTCGTGGTCGAAAGCGGAACAGGGCCTCCATCACTTTCGACGATGGCTTCACGAGCGTGTTCACCATCGCGCGCCCGCTCTTGCGCGAAAGAGGCATTCCCTACACCGTTTTCCTGAACGGATGTGCCGTGGAGCACGGACAGAACTGGGTGAGCAATGTGCTCTCCAAGGACACGGACCCTGGGTATGCGACAGGACTGATGGATAGCGCAGGGCTCGCGGTCGATAAGGGAGCGGTTCCCATGGACCCGTTGGCGGTGGTGGGCGCGATCATGGAACGGGGATCTTTCGGGGAGCGGTTCGTGCAGGCCTATCGAAGCGATCCTGCACCTGTGGACCTGTATATGGGTCGCGCCGAAGTGAAGCAGTTGGTGAAGGAACGAGTTGTCGTGGGTGACCATGGTTGGGACCATCCGGTATTGAGCCGCTGCGATGCTGGTTTCCTTCATGGCCAGTTGTCCAAGGGTAGTGATCTGATCGCCGAATTGGTTGGTGAGCGACCCCGACACTTCGCATTGCCCTTCGGCAAGAAGGAACACTTCAACGCAGGTACGCTCGACCTGCTCGCATCGCAGGGATTCTCAACGGTACATACCACCAACCCGAACAACCTGAAGTGGACCACCACCCGAAACGGTCTGCACATCGTGCCCCGGATAGGCTTCACGGACAATAGCGTGGATGAGGTGTTCTTCTATTTGAACCGGTCGCTCCTGCGCCATTACGATCTGTGAGACATGTCGGACTACGAGCTCATGCCGTTCGATCCACGCAATCTCGCAGAGTTGCAGGAGATCTATCGCCTCTCCTTCGGGGCTGAGGGGGCACCTTCCTATTTCCAATGGAAGTATCTGGACAATCCTGCCGGCCATGCTTCCGCCTTCGTGGCTCGTCATAAGGGCCACATCGCGGCGTTCTATGGCATCATTCCGGAACATTACCTCATCGATGGCGCACGACGTACGATCCATCAGTCCATGGATACAATGACCCATCCCGACCATCGTGGGAAGGGCTTGTTCCTGAAACTGGCGCGGGCCACATACGCTGACCTGGAGGAACGCACCGGTGAACTCCACATCATTGGTTACCCGGGCCCGACCTCGATCCATGGATTCGTGAAGCGCCTGGAATGGCGTTGCCTTGCCGAAATGAGGTATCACTTCATAGCTCCCTTGATGGCACGCACAGCGTCCTTGTTCCACTCCGATCGTGGAGCGCAAGTGGGCCCGATCACGGACCTGGACCCTGAATGGGATGCGTATTTCAAAGGGCACGACCCGAGACCGACCCGGATGGCGAAAGTCCTGGATCGCGATGTCTTGCGCTGGCGAACCTGGGATCACCCTACGATCCAATACGAGCATGTCGGCATCCATATCGATGGTGTGCCCCGCGGGTTGTGCATTTATCGGAAGGAAGCCTCAGGAAGACTGTTCATCCTTCTTTTGGACGTGAAAGAACGGGCCGACACTTCGACGGTCCTCTCTGCGCTTATGCGCTATTTGTTCGGGCTCCAGGGGGTCAAAGGCGTTCATACGTTCTTGTCAGGCGATCCCCATTTGGAACATTGCCTTGCGCGTCAAGGGGCCATTTCGAACCCGTTCAACAAGGGGCCCTATTCCTATCGTACCCCGTTCATCGTACTGGCCGGAAAGAAGGCCGTGGACCAGGGTGCCTACGACATGGGCAACTACTGGATCCAGCCGCTCACACGGGATTACTGAGCGAACGTGTGGAAGGCACGTGACCTTTCCCCAGCATGTTCATGCGCTGTTGCCTTTCCGCAACTGGAGGTGTTCGCTTCGTTTCGACCGTGCCCTTACGATGCTGATGTTCAGTTCGTATCCGATCAGCAGCACGATCATGTTCAGGTAGATCCAGACCTGCACCGCCACGATGGCGCCCAATGAACCATAGAGCGCATTGAGGTCGGTGATGCTCGAGAACACGAATGCCAGTGCCTGCGAGACCAGTAGGATGAGCACGACCGCCAGCAGGGAACCAGGTGTGAACACTTTGAACCGTTTGGTGGAAGGGTCACCCGCATTGTAGAGCAATGACACCGCCATGATCACCAACATCACCGATACCGCCCATTTCACTGCGAACAGCGCCACTACCTGGATCTCGCTGGCGAAGAAGCCCATGTCGTTGAATTTGCGAATGGCGATGCCGCTCAGCGTTAGGATCGGGACGGCAAGTACCGCAAGCACGCTCAGTGCGAGCATGAGGCCCAGGCTGAGCATGCGTTCCCGAAGCGCACTGTGCCATTGCGTGACGTTGGTACTGCGGCTGAAACCCTGAAGGATGGCACTTACGCTGTTGCTTGCGATGAATACGCCAAGCACAAAGCTGACGGATAGCAGGGTGCCATGTTTGTTCACGACGAGATCCTCCAGCGTACCCTCGATGAATCGATACACCTCCAGGGGCAGCATTCCTCGGAAGGTCACCAACAGCTTGTCCTGGAAATCGGCGATGGGGACGTATGGAATGAGCGTGAGTATCACAAGTACCGCTGGGAAGGACGCCAGAAAGATCTTGAATGCGATCGCCGATGCACGTGTGGTGATATGGCCTTGGGAAACCGCTGTGAAGAAGAATTTTGAGATCTCATAGATGTTGAATCCCTCGAACCCGGGTGGTGTGATGCGCTTGGACCAAAGGATCAAACGCCGGAAGGCCCTTGAGTACATGACCTTCCGTTTGATCTTCTGCACCATGGTCTCAATGCGCTTTCAAACTCAGGTCAAGGCTGCCGGCACTGTGGGTCAGTGCACCCACGGAGATGTAGTCTACGCCGGTGCTTGCGATAACGCGGGCATTTTCCAAAGTGATCCCTCCCGAGGCTTCCAAAGGTATTCGGCCCGCGACATGAGCCACTGCATCCCGCAGGGCATCACGGGTGAAATTGTCGAGCAATACCCTGTCCACTGCTCCGGTGGCATTCAGAACCTCCTCCAGTTCGCTCATGTTCCTCACCTCCACCACAACGGG
>JBGTIB010000035.1:0-4193 GCA_041745875.1 Flavobacteriales bacterium
TCCTTCATCTCCCGGGTATTGGAATTGTGACGGGATTTCTCATGTACTTGCTGTACATCCTATTCGGTGGTGACATTGTCTACAAGAGCAACCTTGTGGACCAATTGATAGTTTCCACACTGATCGTGATGTGCGGAGCACTATACGTCCGGTTCCTTTATAGGTAGCCTGCTTTCAGATATGATGTACGGCTTGGAGCGGAAAAGAGAATGACGCACACGGCACTGAGTCTCTCCACATTAGGCAGGTTTGATAGGCCACGAAACGTCCATATGCCCCCCATCACCAAACACCGCAACCTCAAGCTCCCCGACTACGTGAAGGACCCGGAGATCCCGGTGATCAACGCGCTGGAACTGGGCGGGTGCGCCGCGCGAAGGTGCGCCCGCATCGTAGCTTTGATTCGTTATGACCGCCCCTGACATTCTCCTTGAGATCAAGCGTCGCGTGGCCTCGGTGGATCCCAACGCACAGGTGCTCCTGTACGGCTCGTATGCCCGCGGCGAGCAAGGGCCGGAGTCGGACATCGACCTGCTCATCCTGCTGCCCGAGGGCGACCGGGTGGGCTACGACGAGGGGATGCGCATCAAATCGCCGCTGTACGACCTGGAACGGCATAGCGGCACGCTCATCAGCCCGCTGGTGTACACTCGCAAAGAGTGGCTGGAGCGCCACAAAGGCACGCCCTTCTTCTACAACGTGCAGCGGGAAGCAGTGTCATTATGAGGCCTGAGGAGCGCGACGAATTGGTGCGGTACCGCATACAGTGTTCGCACGAGGCTTTGGCCGAGGCGATGTTGCTCATCGAACAGGAACTTTGGCGCGGGAGCATGAACAGGCTTTACTACGCCATGTTCTATGCGGCGGTGGCCTTGCTTGCCACACGCGACGTTTATCCCAAAACCCACAAAGGCGTGCGCCAGCAGTTCGGACTACTATTCGTGATCCCAGGCATAGTGCAACGTGAACTGGGTGATGCATACTCCGAACTGTTCGAACGTCGGCATAGCGGCGACTACGATGATTTCGTGAGCATCGAAGGCGACGTGGTGATCCGGCTACGAGAGCACACCGTGGTGATGATCGGAACCATCGAAGCGATCATCGCGGAGAAGTGAGGCCCGTTGGGTGGATGAACTAAAACACGATGATCACCAAACACCGCATCCTCGAGCTCCTCGACTACGTGAAGGACCCGGAGATCCCGGTGATCAACGTGCTGGAGTTGGGCGTGGTGCGCGGCGTGGAGGTGGAGGAAAGCGGCAAGGCCATCATCACCATCACCCCCACCTACACCGGCTGCCCCGCCATGGACGTGATGGCGGCCGACATCAAGAAGGAACTCCTGGAGGCCGGCGTGCCCGAGGTTGAAGTGAAGATGAGCCTCGCCCCCGCTTGGACCACCGATTGGATCACCGACGAGGGCAAACGCAAGCTGAAGGAATACGGCATCGCCCCGCCGGAGAAGAGCGCCGACATCCGCGCGCTGAAAGGCGAACAGCCCATGGTGCAGTGCCCGCAGTGCGGCTCGAAGAACACGGTGATGCTATCGCTCTTCGGCAGCACGGCCTGCAAGGCGCTGTGGAAGTGCCAGGATTGTTTGGAGCCGTTCGATCAGTTCAAGTGTTTGTGAGGCGTAGTACCTTGCACTCATGTCCCAGCGCACCTACCGCGTCCTATTGACACAAGAACCCGAAGGCGGGTTCACGGTTTCCGTTCCTGCACTTCCTGGTTGCATCACCTATGGTGAATCCATCGATCATGCGCTGAGCATGGCCAAGGAGGCTATTGAGCTTTATGTGGAAACGTTGGAGGCTGAAGGCGACCCCGTTCCGGACGATAGCAAGACGTTCGAGTATTCCCTCGTCCTGGCTTCCTGATGGCCAAGTCGCCCAACATGACGGCGGCCGATCTGATCCGCCTGCTGAAGCAACATGGATTCGAATTCGTTCGGGCGAAAGGTTCGCACCAGATCTTCAAGAACAGAACAACCGGTAAGATGACCGTGGTCCCCATGCATCGCGGGGATCTGCCCAAGGGCACATTAATCGCCATTCTAAGACAAACTGGACTGGACAAGCTCGATCAATGAACTACACCAAGATACTCTTCACCATCGCCGAAGGCGTGGCCACCATTTCCCTGAACCGTCCGGACAAGCTGAACAGCTTCGACCGGGAGATGGCGCTGGAGACCATCGATGCCCTGGACAAGGCCAAGGCCGACGCGAACGTCCGGGCCGTGTTGCTCACCGGCGAAGGGCGGGCCTTCTGCGCGGGGCAGGACCTGGCCGAGGCCATTGCGCCAGGCACCAAGATCGAGGAGATCATCAGCACGCAGTACAACCCCATCGTGCGGCGCATCCGCAACCTGGGCAAGCCCGTGGTGTGTGCGGTGAACGGCGTGGCAGCGGGCGCCGGGGCCAATATCGCCTACGCCTGCGACCTCACGCTGGCGGCCGAGAGCGCCAACTTCATCCAGAGCTTCATCAACATCGGACTGATCCCCGATAGCGGCGGCACGTTCACCTTGCCCCGTCTGGTGGGCATGCAGCGCGCCTTCGGGCAGATGATCCTGGCCCCTAAGGTGAGCGCCAAGGAAGCCGAGGCCATGGGCATGATCTGGAAGGCCGTGCTCGATGCCGAACTGATGAACGAGGCCACCGCCATGGCGAAGAAGCTCGCGACCATGCCCACCAAGGCCATCGCTCTCACCAAGGACGCCCTGAACCGCAGCAGCCACAACAACCTCGACCAACAGTTGGACATCGAGAACGAACTACAGTCCATCGCCGGCCAAAGTCACGATTACAATGAGGGGGTGAAGGCGTTTCTGGAAAAGCGGAAGCCGGTGTACCGGGGGGAGTGATCAGAAGATCAGACAATGAGATGATCAGACAATGGAAATGCCTGCTTCCGACCAAACGCAAATGGTAGTTGGCACTTTGAGCAGGACCATCGACCGGGCGAACATGATTCGAATGCTTGATCATGCATTGGAAAGTACGCAGGGGGTCTTGGGCGCCTATCCCCCGAACCCCTATTCCGCAAAGTGGGAACTCCATGTGCTTAGGGAATACTCCCGACTGTTGAGCGAAACGAAGGCCTGGTCGCTTGCCTACGGGGAGCAATCGGACAGCAAGGGCATCAAGGTCAAAGCTCGATCCATCCGAGAATTCAATGCGGATAGGTACATCATGCACGACAAGCGCAATTTCATCATGGGCATAGCGATCCATGTGATCTTGCCGATCGGTATCTATCTGCTCATCAGGTACAACCGAAGACTCGGGGAACTACAGGAACTCCTGCGCGACAACGCCTCGGCACTGAGAACGATCCGCAGTTTAGTGGACAATCCTCTCTTGGAGGATGATCTCGTTCGATAGATACAGCAGCGCTTGCCAGTTCGCAGTTGTCGCTGAATGTCCAGTGCACCCGATCTTCTGATCTTCTCATTGTCTGATCTTCTGATCGGCACCCCGATCTTCGCGCCCACGCCTTCACACAAGCTTCGGCGGACAACACATGGATACCTCGATGAATGTCGCCGTGATCGGCGCAGGGACGATGGGCAGCGGCATTGCGCAAGTGGCCGCGCAAGCAGGGCACATGGTGGTGCTGTACGATACCCGCAGGGAAGCCGTGGACAAGGCCCTGGCCGGTCTGAGGAAGGTGCTGAACCGCTTGGTGGAGAAGGGCAAACTCACCGCCGAGCAAGCCGATGGCATCCACGGACGCATCACACCGGCCAGCGACCTGCAGGACCTAGCGGGCAGCGGACTGGTGATAGAAGCGATCATCGAGGACCTCGGCATCAAGCAGAAGCTCTTCGCGGAGCTGGAAGGCATTGTTTCCACGGACGCGATCTTCGCCACCAACACATCTTCCCTATCCGTGACTGCCATCGCCGGTGGTCTGAAGCACCCGGAACGGATGGTGGGGCTGCACTTCTTCAACCCCGCTCCCCTGCTGCCGCTGGTGGAAGTGGTGCCCGGCCTAGCCAGCGACGAAGCACTCGCCAGCCGTTGCGTCACGCTAATGACCGCCTGGGGCAAGGTGCCCGTGATCTGCAAGGACACCCCAGGCTTTATCGTGAACCGTGTGGCGCGGCCCTTCTACGGCGAGGCCATCCGCATCTACGAGGAAGGCATCGCCGACATGCCCACCATCGATGCGGCTATGAAGAGCGTC
>JBGTIB010000036.1:0-60029 GCA_041745875.1 Flavobacteriales bacterium
GACCGCAGGCACCTCTGCTGAATTGAGCGCGCTCTGGTTCCAGATGGCCCCGGTCTGCATCAGCGGTGGCGACGACCACGACTATGAGTTGCCCATCGCTTATCAGCAACTGGGTAGCACGGACCTATTACCCGCCACCGCCTACTACCTGAAGGGTGTCGGCTTCGATGAGGCGGAGATCAACGTCGGCATCAACGAAGTGAACGGACCATCCACGTTGCGCCTGTACCCCAATCCGAGTGAAGGACGGTTCATGATACAGTTGTCTCAAGAGGGCTCAGTGGATGTGATGATCAGCGACATCACGGGCAGGGTGATGATCACCGAACGCATGGCCAACGCACAACAATGGTTCAACGTTGAAGGATGGCCGGCCGGCTTGTACATGGTCACTGTTATCACTGAGCAAATGCGCCAAAGCACCAAACTGATCCTGGAGTGAAGTTGGCACAGCAGTGACCACTCACGGCTTCGGCAGGTAGCCCTTGGCCAATGCATTGAACGTGCTCAACTGACCCTCGCACCAGGTGGCATCGTGGCCCAATTCCTTTGCCATGAGTCGCACTACGCACGGTGCACAGGCCATCGCCGCTCCTGCATCCAGAAAGAGGAGACGCACCCTTCGCGCCAACACATCCTCCAAGGTGCAGGCCATCTCGTTCCGAACGGCATTTACCACTTCCGCCATGCAGTATGGGAAGTCGGGATGCAGTCGGTCGAGCAACGCGGGATCCTTGCGCATTAAAGTATGGATCGCATCCGCTGCGCTGCCGTATCTGGCCAGGGGGTCAAGTGGATCCACATCCCCGGCAGGCTTACCATGGATGGGTAGTTCAGCGGTGCGGCAAGGCGCATTCTTCCGTCCAACGTGTTTGATGGCGGTATCGACCAGGTCCTCGGCCATGCTGCGGTAGGTGGTCCACTTACCGCCGATGAGCGAGAGCAGGCCACTGTCGGAGATCACAATGCGGTGCCCACGTGAGATCTCCTTGGTCTCGTGCGATCCGCCCTGTTGCGGTCTGGCGAGCGGCCGCAGTCCGGCGTACATGGTGAGCACATCGGCACACGTAGGCTTCCGCGTGAGATAGCGGCCAACGGTGTGCAACACGAAGTCGATCTCCTCCTCCAATGGCTTCGGTTCATCACTCACGGTTTCCACGGGAATATCGGTGGTACCCACCAGCAACCTGCCCTGCCAGGGGATCGCGAAGAGGACGCGGCCATCGGGTGTGCGGGGGATCATCAGCGCGGCATCGCCGGGCATGAAGCTGCGGTCCAGCACCAGGTGGATACCCTGGCTGGGAACGATGTGGTCGCGCGTGTCGCTGCTGTCCATGGCGAGCACCGAGTTGGTGAACACGCCGGTGCAGTTCACCACCACCCTGGCGTGGATGGTGTGGCGCGTACCTTCCAGCGTATCCTCCACCACCGCGCCATTCACATTCCCGGCATCGTCCTTCAGCAGTTCGATCACCCGCGCGTGGTTGAGCACACAGGCACCTTGTTCCACAGCAGTACGTGCCAATGCGACGGCAAGTCGTGCATCGTCGAACTGGCCATCGTGGTAAAGCACGCCGCCCCGCAGTCCTTTAGCAGCGATGCCAGGCAAGTGCTTCATGGTTTCCGCTTTGCCCAACACACTTGTGCGACCCAGCCTGAGTTGTCCCGCCAACAGATCATACACGCCGAGACCGACGCGATACCACGCACTCTCCCACCAGCGGTAGCAGGGGATCACAAAGACCTGGTCGTGACACACATGCGGTGCGTTGCGCAAGAGACGGCCGCGCTCACGCAGTGCTTCGCGCACCAAGGCCACCTGCCCCTGCGCCAGGTAACGCACACCGCCATGCACGAGCTTGGTGCTGCGGCTGCTGGTGCCTTTGGCGAAGTCATGCGCCTCCAGCAACACGGTTCGGAAGCCCCGGTTCGCGGCATCCACGGCCACACCAAGTCCGCTGGCACCACCGCCGATGACGAGCATGTCCCAAGGGGCATCCGCTTCCGTAAGGCGGTGTAATTGGGCGCGGCGGTCCATGGTGGGAAAGGTAGAGCGTGCATCGGCACTCTCCTTTCTTTGCGCCATGCTGGCCGATCGTCTCCTCCCCCATGTCCTCAAATTCTCCCTCCAAGGCACAAAGCTTCCCAAAGGGATCGGTGTGCTCGATCCCTTCAATGGGCCCAACGCCGATGAGGTGCGTCGCATCGTGACACTTTTCCACCGCCGCTATTACAACGATGAGCGGCCGCGCACACTGATGCTCGGGATCAACCCCGGGCGCCTGGGCGCGGGCAGCACGGGCCTCTCCTTCACCGACACCAAGCGTTGCGAGATCGACCTGGGCATTCCGGTGAACGGCCTGCGTACCAATGAGCCCAGCAGTGACTTCTTCTACAGGATGATCCGCTCAGCAGGTGGTCCGGAGGATTTCTACAGCAAGGTGTACGTGCATGCCGTGTGCCCATTGGGCTTTGTCAAGGAGCAGGCGAATGGAAGCGGCATCAACCTGAACTACTACGATGACAAGGTGCTGGAAAAAACCGTGACCCCTTTCGTGGAACAATGGCTGCGCACGCTGGTGGACTGTGGCATGCGTACGGATACGGTGTTGTGCATCGGCACTGGTAAGAACGCCGCCTATTTCAGCAAGCTGAACGAACGGCTTAAGCTGTTCGGACGCATTATCGCATTGGAGCATCCGAGGTATGTGATGCAATACAAGGCGCGGAGCATCGACATCTATATTGACAAGTATCTGGCGGCTCTGAAAGGTGTGTGAGGGTGGTCTCAACTCACCACCTACAGGAACAAACTGATCGTAAAGCTTGGCCTTTCGTGGTGCGCTTCATCCGCAGCGCGCGCGATGATCTGCGTGAAGCGGCCTTCCACGCTGTGGTAGATGGCCGTAGCCTGCAAGGCGCCAGCGGGGAAGTCCACATGGACCATGGGGCTTGTGCCATTTTCCAGTATTGGTTGTTGCAGTTGTGCCGTAGCATGCAACTCCAGCAGGCGTTCATCGAAAAGGCGTCGGAGTTCCTGCACAACGGACGGTGCATCGGCATGGAGCGGCTGTGGGTTCCGGGTGGTGATCATACCGGCTGCAGTTCACAGGGCATGCCACATGAGCACGTGGGATCAGCGCATCGAACAATGTTCATATTGTTGGGGATCCCACAAATGGAAAGAGAGATCCCAATGGATCACATGTGTTCCTGAACCTGTGGAACTTTCGGGGTAAACCATCTCATCGGCGGGGTTGTGGGGCCCATCGCCCATGCACGACCGGAGATCCTCCATCTTACTCATGCTTCGCGTGACCGCCAGCGCCATCTGCGGTTCCGACCTGCACCTCTATCGGGGAATTGTCCCAGGAATGAAGGAGGGCGACATTCTGGGACATGAGTTCATGGGCATCGTGGAAGACGAACTGGAGACGGTGCTCACCACCATGAAGGTGGAAGGAGGCCGTGGTTTCGTACTGCGCCAGATGATCGCCTGCACACGGCGCGGCGGCCACCTCAGTGTGCCCGGCGTGTATGCTGGATGGATCCATGTTGCCAGGGAGCGCGGCAAGGATCGGATCGCCTCGTTGTGCTTACGCAACCTGCAGGAGGAACTCGCTACCGAGAATGCCTTGGTCGCATTGACCGAGGGCATACCCGGTAAGTCGCACCGAGCCGATGGTGCGAAGCGGAAGGCCAGCACGGTGGAATAGCAACTCCTGACCAGCTGTCTACTCGCGGGCACTGCGGTCCGCCAGGTCCATCAGCGTGCTGCGTTCGATGGGTTTGACCACGTGTGTATCGAAGCCTGCCTCCATGGAACGTTTGCGGTCCTCATCCTGGCCCCAGCCGGAGAGCGCCACGATGCGCGCCTTGCGACCCCACGGGGTCTTGCGCATCAGCACACAGGCCTCATGGCCATTGAGCTTGGGCATACCGATGTCCATCAGGATGAGGTCGGGGAGAAAAGCGGCTCCCGCATCGAGGGCTTGCTCGCCATCGTGGGCCACCTTCACCTCGTGCCCGAGTTTGCGCAGGATCAGCGCCATGGTCAGCGCAGCATCCTGATTATCGTCCACCACCAGCACACGTCCCCCGCCGGTGTTCCCGCCATGTTCACCCTTGGAAGGTGCCGACCGGGCGGGCCCCGCTTTCCGCATCAACGGCAAGCGCACCTCGAATTCGCTTCCATGGCCGACGCCATCGCTGTGGCCTACCACGCTGCCATGATGCATATGCACCAAACGCCGCACGATGTTGAGACCGATGCCAAGCCCTCCGGCAGCATGGTCGTTGTGCGAACCTTCCACCTGCGCGAACATATCGAACACATGCTCCAAAGCACTGGGATCAATGCCGATGCCGTTGTCCTTCACGGTGATGACGGCCTCGCCGTCGTGCTCGTCCACCGTGAGGCTGATCCGACCCCTGGAGGGGGTGTACTTGGCTGCGTTGTTCAGCAGGTTCACCACCACCTGGGTGAGGCGTGCCTGATCACCGTTCACCACCAGATCGTTGCGGACGATGTTCACTTGGAAGTCCTGCTCCTTGCGGTCCATCAAGGGCTTGGTGGCTTCAATGGCCGTGTCAAGGACGCTGGAGAGCTCCGTGGGCCCCTTGATCAATTCCAACTTGCCGCGGCTGATGCGGCTGAGGTCCATGAGGTCATCCACCAGGCGCACCATGTGGTCCAGCTGGCGCGTCATCATGCCGCGGGTATCGTTGATGACACTGGGGTCGTCGGGTGCCAGCTCCATCAGCTGCAGGCCGTTCTTCAGCGGCGCCAGGGGATTGCGAAGCTCGTGCGCCAGCGTGGCGAGGAAGTGGTCCTTGTGGCGCGAGCTTTCCTCCAAAGCCTCCTCGGCCAGTTTCTGTTCCGTGATGTCGGTGTTCGTGCCGAACCAACGTTCCACCTTACCCTCCTCATTGAAAATGGGGACCGACCGTGCCAGGAACCAACGGTACTCCCCGGTGCGTCCCTTCAGCTGGAACACATATTGCCACACAGTGCCTGTTTCCTGGGCTTTGGCATAGGTGGCGATCATGTCCGCAAGGTGCTCAAGGTGTACCACCTGTTCCCAGCCCCCCTGGTTCATCTGTTCCTTGGACAGACCTGTGTACTCCAACCAGCGCTGGTTCACCCAGGTGACGGTGCCACAAGGATCCACCATGTAGGCCATTTGCGACATGTGGTCGGCCAGCATGCGGAAACGCTCTTCGCTCTCGCGGATCCGATCCTGGGCCTCGCGTTCGGTGGTGATGTCGGTGCAGGTGCCGAACCACCGCACCACGGTGCCCTCGTCGTTCCGGATGGGCATGGCAGTGGCCAGGAACCAATGGTACTGGCCCGTCTTGCTCAACAGGGGAAAGCTGTCCTCCCACGATTCGCCCTTGGCCGCACGCTCCGTCAATGAATTGGTCACCCGTTCAAAATGGTCGGGATGGTGGATCGATCTGCCGTCCGCTCGGATCTCCTCGCCGGTCTTGCCGGTGAATTCGGTCCACCGCTGGTTGAACCACATGGCACTTCCATCGGCCTCGGCGATCCAGATCAGCTGGTACACATTGTCGGCCACCAGGTGGAAGCGTTCCTCGCTGGCGGCGATGGCCTCGCGGTTGCGCTTCTGTTCGGTGATGTCGCGGATCACCTTGGAGACCCCGATCACCCGGCCCTGGGCATCCTTCATGGGCGAGAGGATGAGGGAAATGTCAACCGGGCTGCCATCCTTGTGCACGCGCACCGTCTCGAAGTGTTCGATACGCTCCCCTTTCAGCAGGCGCTTCACCAACTGTTCCTCCTCGTTGAGGCGGTCCGGCGGGAAGAGCATGGTGACGCGCTTCCCGATCATCTCCTCGGGCGAATAACCGAAGATGCGCTCGGCACCCTGGTTCCACGTGGTGATGGTGCCTTGCAGGTCGCGGCTTATGATCGCGTCGTCCGATGATTCGACGATGGCGGCCAGGCGCCCGATGGCCATGGACGCGGCTTTGCGTTCGGTAATGTCCTCCAGGACGGCCAAAATGTACGGTACGCCCCCGAGCTGCACGATATCGGCGTTCACCTGCACCTGTAGGGCATGGCCATCGGCATGGCGCAGTTCCATCTCCACCGGTGCCAGGTGCCCCGTGCGCTGCACCATGGCCAATAGCTGCTGGCGCTGTTCCGCATCGGGGTTCATACCGATCTCCACACTGGTCCGGCCGATGACCGCCTTGCGCGATCGCCCGATCATTTGCAGCATGGCCGGGTTGACATCGATGATGCGGGCCTCGTCGGCCGAGTATAGCATGACCCCGAATGGGGCCTTCTCGTAGATGGTCTTGAAGCGCTCTTCGCTCTGTGCCAGTTCCACCTCGGTGCGTTTGCGCGAGGTGATGTTCATGGTACCGCCCATCATGCGCACCGGGCGGCCCTGCTCGCGCAGTACCACGGCATTGGTGAATACCCAGTTCACTTCGCCCTCGGGGTTCAGGGTGCGGAACTCTACTTCGTAGGGAGCACCGTCCTCAAGGGTGGCACGAATGGCACTGGTGACCCATTCGCGATCCTCGGGGTGGATCAGTTCGCTGTAGCCATCGATGGTGGGTTCGAAGGATCCCTTCTTCACCCCATGGATCGCATACACGGGATCGGTCCAGGTGATCGTGTCCTTTTCCACATCCCAATCCCAAATGCCGAGCTTGCCCGTCTCGGTGGCCACGCGCAGGCGCTCTTCGCCCAGTTTCCGTTCGGTGATGTCCAGGATCATGGCCATGAACAAGCGCCTTGTACCACTGTTCACCGTCTGTAGATGCACCTCCACGGGGTAGTCACTACCATCGGCACGACGATGCACCGTGTGGAATACGAGCTTTTCCTTCTCACCGTTCCGCAGCGGTTCCACCACGCGGTCGAACGCCTGTGCATCATACTCCGGTTTGATGTCCACCGGGGTCATTTCGCGCATCTGATCGAGCGTGAACCCGAGATTTTTCAGCGCGCCGTGGTTGACATATTCGAACTTCAAGCTTTTCAGATCGAAGATGTAGATCTCGTTCAGGCTTCGCTCGATCATCCCGGACAACTGCTGCCTTTCAGCCTCCGCATTGTAGCGGTCGGTGATGTCGATCAGCACATTGTGACCGCCCACCACAGTGCCGTCGGCATCGCGCACGGGTTCGGGATGGGCCAGCACATGCCGGCGGGTGCCGTCCGGCCGTTGTATCACCATCTCCTCACGAATTGCAGCGCCCTGGCGAATTGCACGCGCCATGGGACTTTCATCGGGCTCGAGCTCCCGGCCGTCGGGGGTGTACAGGCGATGGGCCCCGTGCCAGATCCCCGGTGATCCGGCCGGAGCGGAACCCCAAAGTGCTTTTGCGGCTTCGTTGTACAGCAGGACGCGCCCTTCCGTATCGCAAGTGAACACCGCGGCGGGCAGCGTGTCGATGAGTTGGCGGTAGCGCGACTCACTCTCGGCCAGGGCCACGGCTCCCAGGCGCTGTTGTTCCAGTTCGCGCTGTAGCGCGTTGTGCAGATCGGCATTGTCCAGGGCCAGCGCTGCTTGTGCGGCCAGCGGGGTCACCAATTCCTCCGCCTCGCTTGTGAATCTGTCGGCCTCATGATGCCCGAAAAAGAGGCCGCCGATCACCCGGCCATCGCGCGAGGTGACGGGCACCGCCAGATAGCTGCGCACCGGTGGGTGGCCTTTGGGCATACCCCGGTGAGGATCCATTTTCCCATAGCGGGGATCCTTGGTGATGTCGCCGCTGCGTACCACACCTTCGCCGCGGAAAGTGGGGCCGAAGATCTCGGTGGCGCGCGGCATGGGCATATGGTCGAAGGCCTCACGCGGAATTCCCGATAGCGTATAGAGCATGAAGGACGCCCCCTTCTCGTCCGTCACGTTGTAGAAGAAGGCACCGAATTCCGCTCCCACCACAGCGCGGCCCGTGTCGGTCACGGCCTGTACGATCTTCCGCGTATCAAGCTCGGCGATGAGCGTATCGCCCATGGCATTGAGCAGTTCCAAGGCATTGGTGCGCTGTTGCAAGGCTTCCTCCACAGCCCTGCGCTCGGTGATGTCCACACTGGCACCCATCACGCGCACCGCCTTGCCATCCACCCGCAGGATGGTCGCGATGGTGAACATCCAGATCACTTCGCCCTTGGGGCGTAAGGCACGTACCTCCAACTCGAAGCGGTCCTCGAACTTCATGGCCTGCGCCAAGGTGCTCATGAACCGTTCGCGGTCCCCGGGGTGCAGCAGTGCCTTGTAACCGTCCATCGACGCATCGAAATTCCCGGGCTTGATACCGTGCATGGTGTACAGCGAATCGCTCCATGACAGTCGATCGGTGGCCACCTCCCAATCCCAGATGCCCACCTTGCCGGTGTGCGTGGCCAGGTCCAGGCGTTCCTGGCTTTCGTGCAAAGCATCGTTGCGCGACTGCAATTCCTCGTTGATGGTGGCGAACTCCTCGTTGATGGACTGCAGCTCCTCCTTGGAGGTCTCTAGCTCCTCATTGATGCTCTGCAGTTCCTCGTTGGAGGAAACGACCTCCTCGTTGGCGGCCTGCAAGTGTTGTACATGCACCTCGGCGTCCTCGCTCACCAGGCGCAGATGCTCGCGCGCTTCCAATAGTTCCTGTTCCAACACGGCGATGCGTCGCTCACGGGCATCCTCGATGGATGATCCGTTCGCGTGTTCGGCACCTGCATCGACATTGATCACCGGCACACCCTCCTCTCTGAAGAGCACCAGAAAATGGGGGTCCTGTCTCCCTCCACAGGGCACCACTTCGAGCGACACGTTCTGCAACGCGTTGTTCAAATGCATCGGGATGCCGCCCTTGCGCATGGGAATGCTTTCGCTGCGCGCCTTCTTCAAGAGGGAACGCAGTTCATAGGCCAGGTCGTCGCGCACCATCTTCAACAGGCTCAGCGTGGCACGTCCCGCACTGGGGGCCAGGAATGGTGCGGTGGGACCCATGAAACGCACGATCTCCAGATCCTTGTTCACCAGGACGCTCGCGGGCACATAGCGGTGAAGGAGTAACAGTTCCACCTCGCGGTCCATATCGGGGCGACTCCCGTTCTGCCGCCACGTACTAATTGATGGCGCATGCTGTTGCACCGGCAATGCAGGCTTGAAGCTCAGGTCCATCTGCAAGCGTTCGCTGGCCCCGCGCTTCTTGCTGTACACCTTGTGGACCTTGTCCGGCTGTTGGAAGAGGTCGCCCGCACTATCCGGGGTCTCCGAACGGCCGATGGCCAGAAAACCATGTGGCCGCAAGGCGTAGTGGAACGACTTAAGGATACGGGCCTGGGCCGGGCTCTCCAGGTAGATCAACACGTTCTGGCAGCTGATGAGGTCCAGGCGCGAGAATGGTGGATCCTTCAGAAGATCGTGCTTGGCGTAAACGCACATGTCCCGGATGGGCTTGATCACCTGGTAGTGACCATCCACGACGGTGAAGAACTTGGAGACGCGCGCGGGCGACAAGTTCTGCAACGCGCTCTTCTTGTAAATGCCAAGCCGGGCCTTTTCGATGGTACGTTCGTTGAGGTCCGTGGCGAAGATCTGCACCGGTGTGTTGATGGACCGTTCGCCCACGAACTCCAGCAGGGTGATGGCGATGGAGACAACTTCTTCGCCTCCGGCACAGGCCGGCACCCAGATGCGCAGGGGTTCGGTGGCCGGCCGCACTTCGAACAACTTGGGCAGCACCAGCTTGTTCAAAGCCTTATGAAAGGCGGGATCGCGGAAGAAGCTCGTGACATTGATCAACAGGTCGTTGAACAGGGTGTCCAACTCAGAGGGGATGCCCCGCAGTAGCGCATTGTACTCGGAGAGTTTGGCACACTTGCTCAACACCATGCGTCGGATGATGCGCCGGTGGATGGTGTTCTCCTTGTACTCAGTGAAGTCCACACCGCGCTGTTCCAGCACATACTGGAGGATGCGTCGCAGCTCGTTCTCTTGCTTGGCGGGGATCCGTGCCCTGCCACCCGGGAACAGTTCCTTCACCAGGCCGGCCAGTTCAGGACCGATGTCCTCGGGCCGGCGCACCAGGTCCACCACCTCGGCTTCCTGAGCGCTCCTTGGCATGCTCGTCTCCTGTGCGGTGTCGTCCTGTACCACGGTAAGCCCATCCTCCGCCTTGATGGCGCGCAGCCCTTCGGTGCCATCGATGCCGCGGCCCGAGAGCACCACACCAATGGCGTTGTTCTGATATTCGTGTGCGAGCGCGGTGAAGAAGGCGTCGATCGGACGACCGGCGAATTCCAATCTGCCCCGTGGTTCCCGCAAGGTGAAGGTGCCATCCACCACGGCGGCGTTCATGGCACCGGGCACCAGGTACAGCCGGTCGGGCTCCAGCCGCATGCCGTTCTCCACCATGATCACCGGCAGGGAGGTCTTGGTGCGCAACACCTCGAAGAGCCTGTTCTCGCCTCCCTTCTCCTGGTGTGACACCAGCACGTAGGCCAGACCCAGGTCGGTGGGAAGATGTTTGAGCAGGCGCGTGATCGCATCGAGCCCACCGGCCGAGGCACCGATGCCCACCACGGGGAAGGCTTGCTTGTCCTCCTTGATGATCACGCCGGTCTTTTCCAGCGGTTTGCGCAAGCGCTTCACATCGGCCTTGCGGTACATGTTCACTTTGCGTGGGCCCATTGGCACGGCGTCCAACCTGCCTTGCCGCACCCATGCACGCACCGTATTAGGGTGGCATCGCAGCATGGATGCAGCCTCCGACAAGGTCAACATCACCTCTTCCTCAGTTCCTACGCTAGTGGTTCCTTTCATCGCAATACCACCTTGATGATCACGATCCGATCTGCATTCGCGAAGTAAACATACGAGGCTGATAAAGCGTGTGGAGAAGGTTCCACAACACAGCCGATCCGTGGCTCACAGATCCCGCGCAGTAGAGCGTGCATGGCTTGCTGTTCGTGCAAACTCGCATGTTGCCAGCGCTTCCCGCCAACATAGTGATCAACTATGAACGATGCAGAAACCATCGTTCACGTTCCATTCGGCCATGCGTTGTATCGAAGAAGATCCATGGACCCGTTCCATCCGATCCTTGCAAGGGTTGTGTGAAATGCTGGAGGTCGCTCCATATCGAATGGAACGACCTCCTAGCCAGTGTATGTCGAAGCGCCGCATCGCCCGAACCGCCATTGACATTTCTGATCATGGGACCGGTGTGGGACCTTGTCGATCAGCAGGCTTCGTCCGATGCCGTGGCAACGTCCGGGCCAATGTGGGATCCGAGGTTCGATAACACCATATCCTGCATACAACTGTGGAAGTGACTGAACATACCGGGGGAGTTGCCTCAGCAAAGGGTCCACAGGTAACGAGCCACGTTGATCACTCTTGGAACAGAGGCAAGTGATGTGTTGCGTAGGTGGGGGGCCACGCATTCATTCATTCATGTCGCCTCTGCAGTACGTTGAAGATCGAACTTGTGATATGCCAACGCGATCCTCCGAACGGCGTAGGGTGCGTGGGACGATCCGCCCCAATGCTGGCGAGAACCGTTCCCGTCATGGGGCATGTCATGGGAGCTTTGCTGAACGTTTCTGTTCAGCAAGCGCATGTGGCATGCGCTCTGTCCTGCATGTCCGGACCGGAGGCCCATCGCATGGACCACTTGAAGTCACGTTCCTCTACCGTGACCTTCGATATACCCAAAAGATCATAATGACATCCCCACTTCAAATCATATGGTCGCGCTACAGCGATAAGAACGACGCTTCGCATATCGCGGACCTGCACGACCGCATCCGGAAGGTTCTGAAGATGGGTTTGTGCGATCCCTATTCCATCCATTGTGCTTTGGAGGAGCGTTCCGAACCTGAGGAGAAGATCACCATGCACCCCGAGAGCATTATTCCATTCCGCTCTGCATAGGGCTTCGGTTCAACCATTGGTGACCGCGCTCGCGTTCCTTCCGAGGTCCATGCATCCAAGGTATTCAGAGCAGGGTGATCAACGTCTCCTTTGACACCGGTTTCACCAGGTGGCCATCGAAGCCGGCCTCCGTGGAACGACGCTGATCCTCGGCCTGGCCCCAACCACTTACCGCAATGATGCGCAGATCCGGACCCATCCGTTTTCGGATCGCACGGCAGGTCTCGTAACCGTTCATGCCTGGCATGCCGATGTCCATCAACACGAGTTCCGGAGAGATATCCTCGATCGTGCCGAGGGCTTCCGCACCACTGTTGGCCGTAAAACATTGCTGACCCATGCGCTGAAGCAACAAGGCCATGGAACCCGCCACATCCCTATCGTCGTCCACCACCAGGATCCTGCGTGCACGCTGAACCCGGGCGTCCGTTCCGGGCTGCTCATCGAGCCCCCCGGGAGCAGCGATGCGTGGCAAACGGACGGTGAAGCTGCTGCCCTTGCCCTCCCCATCGCTGTGCGCCTCCACATTTCCCTGATGCATCGATACCAGTTTGCGCACGATGCTGAGTCCGATCCCCAAGCCACCCTGGGTGCGATCCAGATGGCGGTCAACTTGGGAGAACAGATCGAAGACGTTGGGCAACATGTCCGCAGGGATGCCGATGCCGGTATCGGAGATCCGTATGAGCACCTCTTCCGCAGTGCTCCATGTGCTCAAGTGGATGGTACCCTGGGCATCCGTATACTTCGAAGCATTGCCCAGCAGATTGCTGATGGCTTGCACCAATCTGGTGCGGTCACCCAGCACCCAGTTGTCGTCCCCACCAGGTTCGACGGTAAGAGTTTGTTGGCGTTGCTTGATGGCAGGTGTGATGGCCTCCACGCTCAGGTGCAGCACATCGGATATGGGTACCGGCTCCATCCGCAAGGGAATGGCATCACGGCTGATGCGGCTCACGTCCATGAGGTCATCCACCAGTTTGACGAGTTGTCCCATCTGGCGGTGCATCATCTTGTGGATCTCGATGGTCTCGGGATCATCCGCAGCATCCTCCGATAGGAGTTCCAAGCCGGAACGCATCGGGGCCAGCGGATTGCGAAGCTCGTGTGCCAGGGTGGCGATGAACTCGTTCTTCCGACGATCGGCGGCATGCAGTGCTACCTGCGCCTGGTGTTGTTCCGTAAGGTCAGTGATGGATACGAGAAGGTTGGTGACCGGATCGCCAGGCTCGTAGATGGGCACAACGGTGATACGGGCATGCCTGTGACCGGCAGGCAATTCAATATCCTCCTGATAGAGCACCGGTCCACGCGTTCCGATCGAATCCTGGACCGCACGTTCCACCCGGTCGAAGCTGTCGCCGGAGAGGACCTGTTGCAGGGGTCTGCCCAGCACCTCTTCCTCCGTGTAGCCTGTGAGCTCCAGCAGAGTGCGGTTTGCGGAGAGCACACGGAGGGGCCCGTCGCCGACCACTTCCACCAGATAGAGCGCGTCCGAGGTATTGTGATAGATGAGCGAAAGCATGCGCTCACTTTCACGCAATGCCTCCTGTACCTGCTTGCGTTCGGTGATGTTCTGTTGCGTGCCCCACGCCCGCACCAGGAACCCGTTCTCAACGATGCCCACCAGGTTGTTGTTGAAGTGCAGCATAGCGCCATCCTTGTCCCGCTCTTCGCTCTCGCCTCCTTCCAACCGGTAACCCGAGGACATGAATGCTCGGAGGTAGGCCAGGTTCTCCGGGGTGCGGGGCAACAGATCGACCAGCGCGGTACCGATGAGTTCCTCGCCGTGTTCGTAACCATACATGCGTGCCATGGCATCATTGCATTCGGCCATGTAACCATGTTCGTAGGCCCAGTCCACAGCGGCTTCCGTGGAAAGGGTCACATCCATGGGCTTGCGGAGTTCGCACCGCCAGATCCCTTCCGTGCTCTGCTGCACGAACGCATGGTAGCGTTGTTCCGATCTGTTCAAGGCCTCCACGCTGCTGCTATGCAGGCGTTCATGCATGCGCACCGCCGCGGCCATCCACCAAAGGATGCCGCCCATCAGGAACATCTCCAGAATGGTACGCGCCGCAGTGCCGGTGGTAAGGTCGTACCAGCCCGCGTATTCGCCTTGCAAGCGGATCCAACCCAAGATCACAGGCAACAGCAACAGTACGGGCAGGGCCCTGCGCACCAAGGCACCGGTCGCACTGGGCTCGATGATGGTACGCATCGGCTCCGCTTCGGGAAGCGCGGTGATCAGCCCCACGCTGAGCAGGGTGAGCAGGATCGCCGTGTTGATCGCGATGGCCGTGGCACCCGGGACGAGATAGAAGGCATCCGCCCCATATAGATAGCCGATCACCGAAAACATGGAGATGGCAATGCAGAAACCCGCTCCCGCGGTGGCCACCGTTCGCGCCAGGCGACCCATCGTGGACAGGATGATCGACGTATTGAGCAGAACGAAGATGAGCGAGGCAGGCACCCCCATGCGGCCTGGTGCCGTGGTACCGTGCTGGCCCCATGCGGCCTGTACGACCAACTCGTCGATACCCAGATCGATGTCGAGAATGTTCTCGGCCAGCGAGGCGAGACCGATGGCGCCGGCCACTACTGCGATCGAGCGGCTGCCAAGGTTCCTATCCGCGGCACGAAGCCACAACACAAGGGCCGTAAGGCATATCCCCAAAGCGGTGTTCGGCATCATGTGCAAGCCCATGCCGACCCAGTCGGTCAGCCGGGGAGAGCCGGTGAACCAACCGACGAGCGTGATGGTGCCACCCAGCAAGGCGATCGCCGCACAAACCATCGTGAACCGACGGGCTGCCACGGGTTGCGTGAAAGGGGATCTGAGCATGCGACCCCAAAGCTATCGTTCAGGGCGTGGAGGAATAAACCCTAGGTTTGTACCCCCCTCGTAATGGCCCACGGGCCCCAACTTCGTTTTATACACACTGAACATGAGAACACCCTACCTGCCAATTTTCATGGCTTTCGTAGCCCTCATCGGCATACAGCCGATGAACGCCCAGCATGCCAAACCACAACCTGAGAAGGTCTCCCAGGTAGCCACGCTGGTGCCGCTTTCAGCAAAGCATCAAAGTGCTGCGAACGTCTTCTTCGGCGGTGGTCTCCCCGACGACTGTACCACTGCACAAGTATTGACAGTGGGCACCGATTGCTCACCTGTAACCGTGAGCGCTGCAGGTGCGTCCGAGTCCCTACCTGCGATCGTATGCAACGGATTCACCTCAGGAAGCGCACTCGACGTGTGGTTCACCTTCCAAGCAACTTCCCAGGTGACCATCGTGGAAGTGCTCGGCACCGGGGTCTATGATGCGGTGCTGGAGATCTTCTCCGGTGACTGTGCCGGACTGACATCGGTGGGATGCGTGGACCAGACCTTCCCCCCGAACAGCACACTCGAAGTGGCCACGATCGTGACCACCATCGGAAGCACCTACTTCGTGCGCGTGTACAACTACACGCCACCTGCTGCGGTGGACAACCAATTCACCATCTGTGCCTATGCTGGAGCCGATCCTCCCGCCAACGACCAGTGCACCGGAGCTGTCGATCAGGCCCTGGCCGTAGGGGGGTCCGTGACCTTCGCCGGGGATAACACGGGCGCCACCGATACCGAGGGCTTTGGCTTCGCTTCCGTATGGCACTCCTTCACCACCACCGAATGCACGAACCTGACGCTCTCCTATTGCGCCACGACACCGGCCTTCGGCAATGCGTTCCTCGAAATTTTCAACGGTTGCCCATCCACCGGCTCGATCATGAGCTCCTCATTCGATGTGACCACCTGTGGGAACAACAACGTAACGATCTTCTATGAATACGTACCCGCAGGTACTTGGTACTATGCCGTGCTTACGGACATTGCCACTGAAGCCGTGGGTCCCTATTCGATCACCGTCAGTGCTGTGGCATGTCCTCCGGGTTACTGTGCTGCCAGCGCGGAGACCTGCGACGAATACATCGCACAGGTCCAGTTCGGCAGCATCGATAACAGTTCCGGATGCACCGATGGACCAGCTGTGGATTACACATCGATCAGTACCACCGTCACCCAGGGTGGTGTGGTACCCATCACCGTTACCAATGGACCTGAGACCTACGACGGTGATCAGGTGGTAGTGTGGATCGACTGGAACCAGAACCAGAGCTTCTTCGACGCTGGTGAAGCATACGTACTTACCACTGCGGATGTCGCAGTGACATTCACCGGCGACATCGCCGTTCCGTTCAACGCACTGCCCGGCAGCACGCGGATGCGTATCCGTATGATGTATACCGGGGTGCCCAGCCCATGCGGTTCCTCCCAGTATGGTGAAGTGGAGGATTACACGGTTATGGTGGAAGCCGGCGTAAGTTGCGATGCCGATGCCGGGACCATTACGGCCGACGGTGTGGTCTGCATCGAAACCGACCCGGTAACACTGACCGCGACCGTGAATGGCGATGCCGTGGTGCCACCAGGTTTCGAGGTGATCCATGTTCTGACCGAAGGAGCTGGACTCCTGATCGTCGGTGTTGATGCGCTTGCCGAATTCGAGGTGAACGCTCCTGGCACCTACACCATCCACACGCTGGTTTACGACCCGCTGACCCTGGACCTGAGCACCGTAGTGATCGGTACGACCACAGGCTTCGATGTGAACGGACTGCTCATCCAGGGTGGTGGCAGCATTTGCGGTAGCCTCGATGTGACCGGTGCTGAATTCGTGGTGGAGATCTGCTGCGATGCCGAGGCCGGTACGCTCAGTGGTGCCGATACCTTGTGCTACGAGGGTTCACCGCTGACACTCACCGCGCTGGTGAACGGTGACGCCGTGGTGCCTCCTGGTTTCGAAGTGATCTACGTGCTCACTGCAGGGCCTGGACTGGTGATCGAAGCAGCAGGTGCCAACCCCGAGTTCCCTGTTGACGCCACGGGCAACTACACGATCCACACGCTGGTCTACGATCCGCTCACGCTCGATCTGGCCTCCATCGTGTTCGGTGTGACCACCGGCTTTGATGTGAACGGCCTGCTGATCCAGGGTGGTGGAACCATCTGCGCAAGTCTCGACGTGGCAGGAGCCGCTTTCGTGGTGGAGCTTTGCTGCGATGCGCTGGCAGGGACCCTGAGCGGTGGCGATACCTTGTGTTATGAAGGTGCGACCTTGACCTTGACCGCAACCGCCAACGGCGATATCGTGGTACCCCTCGGGTTCGAAGTGATCTATGTGCTCACCGAAGGTGCCGGACTTGTGATCACCGGAACCAGTGCTACACCGACCTTCGATGTGAACGCCACGGGCGACTACACGATCCATACCCTGGTCTATGAGCCGGCCACATTGGACTTGACCATCGTTGTGCCTGGCACGACCACCGGTTTCGATGTGAACGGTTTGCTGATCCAAGGGGGCGGAACCATCTGCGCCAGCCTCGATGTGGCCGGTGCAGCCTATTCCGTGATCCTTTGCTGCGATGCCGATGCAGGCACACTGAGCGGTGGTGCTGAGGTTTGCCTGGTGGACGGCAATGCCACACTGACCGCCGTGGCCGATGGCAACACCAACGTGCCAGCCGGCTATGAAGTGGTACATGTGCTGACCCAAGGCCCTGGGTTGGTGATCATCGGCGTGGATGCCGATCCTGAATTCGTAGTGGATGCCTTGGGTAGCTACACGATCCACACCCTGGTCTACGATCCAATGACACTGGATCTGAGCACCGTGGTTCTTGGTGTGACCACCGGAGTGGATGTGAACGGTCTGTTGATCCAGGGTGGTGGCACCATTTGCGCCAGCCTCGATGTGAGCGGTGCACCCTTCACGGTGGTGGATTGCTCGGGCTACTGCGATGCAGGTGCCGATGGCACCGGGCTCGGACTCGATGAGCGCATCGTCAATGTGACCTTCGCAGACATCAACAACACCTCACCGAACGTCACTACCACCCCTCCCTCCTATTCCGACTTCACGAACGTGACAGGGACGGTGGAAGTGACCGCGACCTACACGATCACGGTCGGGGTGAACAGTTCGATCGGCACCAGCTACAATACCAACCAGGTGTTGGTGTGGATCGACTACGACCAGAACGAGGTGTTCGACGCAAGCGAGCTTGCCTTCACTTCGACCATCGAGGCAACGGCCACCTACACGGGCACCATCACCATCCCCGGAGGAGCAACCTTGGGAGCCACGCGTATGCGCATCCGCCTGCACGATACGCACGACGGAAGTGCCTACACGAACAACTTCAACGACACCCCCTGCGGACTGGCCAGCTATGGCGAAGTGGAGGACTACACGTTGAACTTGATCGCCTTCTCCAGTGTGGAAGAGCACAATGCTTCAGCCTGGTCGGTGTTCCCCAACCCGGGCAACGGCGACATCACCATCCAATATGGTGGCCATGATACGAAGGTGACCATGGAAGTGATGGACATGACCGGACGCCTGATCCACGGCGAAGTGATGGGCATGACACAGGGTGGGCAGGTATTGCTGCCCCTGGCGGGACGACTGGCCGCCGGCACGTACATCATCCGCTTCACGTCCGATAAGCACATACACGAGCAGCGCTTCATCGTTCGCTGATCCGATCTCGCACGCGCTGGGCAGGGGCCGTCTCGATGAGACGGCCCCTGTTCGTTCCGGCCCCTGTATTCCTGCACTGCAATTCCAGCGGCTTCCCAACGGGCACTCCACTTCGGGAGTGTCGCCTACACGCCCCAGCGTGTACGCCCCATTCCCCAATACGGCCTTCGCATGGGAACGGGTCCATGGATCGGTGGGCAGCCCGGCAACAAGCAACGCACGGTCCCTATCACGCGAATTGCCCCCACACAGTCGTACTGATCCTCAGGGCGATGGAGGCCGGAATGCGATGTGTGTACGGATACGCATCCCGTATGAGCAACTCGTGAGGAACCCCTTGCAGCAGTTCCGGCACTCCATGTGAAGAGGTGGGTGCTATGGCATTCCCTCTAAACCTGTTCCGTTCAGCGCTCCTTGGAGTAGCGCTGCTGATAACGGGACCTTCAGTTCTTGCACAATCCCCGACCACCGCTACACCGGTGATCTCACGCATGTGTCTGTGGAACGCTGACAAAGCGACCTGGAAGGCGCTCGGTCTGAAACGCGACGTGATCCGCAAAATGGCGGAGTTGCGCGAACGTTACCCGGCGGTGATCGACGGTCAGTGGGATTCACGCTCCGATGGGGAGGAGGCCATGTCGCTCGCTGCGGCGGCAGCCTCTCACAACGCAATGCCGGAAGCGGCCACCATGCTTTCGGGCCTCTCTGAGCGTGGTCGCCATGGAGGACCTCCCGTAGGCGCAGGAAACACATCGATGAAGGGCCTGCAAGCCGAATTGCGCGAGGTACTGACCGTGGAACAGGTGGAGGCTTGGAAGCGCATTTGCCACGGCGACGAGGAGTGATCGTATCAAACGCGGGGCGATGGCCGGAGCGCCTTCCCTGCTCCTTTCCAATGATCGCGCACTATGACGCCATGGTCGAAACCCATGTCACAGGACTCGCCTTTCGGCAGCCATTTGATCTCGCGGGCTTCTTCGGTGATGGATGGAATTCCACCTGTGATGAGGCCTCTCCACACCACGGTAATGTAGGAGCCGCGGGGATCGCGTCCGGGTTCGGAATAGATACCGAGCAGCGAGTCGAGTTCGATCTCCACTCCCAGTTCCTCCTTCACTTCACGCAGCGCGGCCTGCTCCACGGTCTCTCCGGGATCCACCTTGCCTCCTGGCAGTGACCAAACATCACGGAAAGGGTCGTGCCCACGACGTATCAGCAGTACGCGATCCTGTGCATCAGTGATCACCACGTCCGTGGTAAGCACCACTTCATCCTTTTTCGAGTTCATGTTCCAAGGTTTTGACCGATGGACCTTTCGTCCACGAACAACAATGCCATTCGGTACGAGGCACAGGTGGACCCATGTTCCTTGGTTCGGCATTGCCTTGGCATCCATGGACGAAAGGCCGGACCGCCATGGACATGAACTTCCCCGGCATCCCTGTGCGAATGAAGGTGTTGCAACGTATCCACATACCCATGATGGACCAGATCACGAATCGGAATTCCCCATGATCGCGGAAGAACTTCCCCATCCACGCAGAACGCGCCCTGGGTTGGCGCGCTTGGAACGCGATGGTCATCAGCGGAGTTTGTGGCAGGACACCGCCCAGAACGATATCCTGATGTCCCACGTGCTTCCAGCCACTTCGGTGGACGTGGTGGTGGTCGGTGCGGGTATCACGGGGGTAAGTACCGCCCTCGCATTACAGGAAGCCGGACAACGCTGTATCCTGGTGGAGGCAAGGAATATCGGATTCGGTACCACCGGCGGCACGTCGGCGCACGTGAACACCTTGCTCGAATTGAGCTACGACCGCATGATCGAAAAATTCGGCGCGGAGGAGGCCGGAATGGTGGCTCAAGCTGCACAACAGGCGGTCGATCGCATTCGGCATTATGCCACTTTGTATGCACCGGACTGCAACTGGGAAGAACGCGATGCTTTCATGATCGCCTTGGACCAGGATCAGGCGAAGACGCTCGAAAAAGTGGTGGAGGGAACGCGTCGAATGGGCTTTGTTACCCGTTACGTGGACGACGCACCGTATCCTGGTTCGTACAAGATGGCCGCGCGTTTCGAAGGTCAGGCCCAGTTCCATCCCACCCGATACGTCCATGGGCTTGCTACGGCGTTCACCTTGGCAGGTGGTCTCCTGCGCGATGAATGCGCCGTGCACAACGTTCAGGAGAAGGATGATGGGCTCGAAGTGCAGACCGATGCGGGCACCATCCGGTCCAAGCGTCTTGTTTATGCCACCCATGTACCACCCGGGGTGAACATCCTGCATTTCCGCAATGCACCTTACCGGAGTTATGTGCTCGCCGCCCGCCTGAAATACGATGCCCAGCTGCCCGATGCCCTGGTGTATGACATGGTGGACCCCTATCACTACTACCGGACCGAGGAGGTGGATGGACAGCGCCTGCTCATCGCGGGAGGTTGTGATCACAAGACCGGACACGAACAGGATACCGCAGCCTGCTTCGACCAACTGGAGGCACATGTTCGCGCGTTGTACACGTTGGAAGAGATCACGCACCGCTGGTCCTCCCAATACTTCGAACCCACGGATGGGCTGCCGTATATCGGCAAACTACCCATGAGCCACGATCGCGTTTACGTGGCCACAGGATATGGTGGGAACGGCATGACCTATGGGACGCTTGCTGCGATCATGATCACCGACATGATCACCACCGGTGGCAGTGCGTACGAGAAAGTCTTCGACCCTTCACGCGTTAGCCTCGTGGCCGGCTTCTCGAACTTCGTGAAGGAGGCGGCTGACGTGGTGGGGCATCTGGCCGCAGCTCCCTTTCCCGCCAGGAAGTTGGCGGATCTGGGTGAACTGGGTCATGGGGAGGGACGCGTGGTGCAACACGATGGACGATCGATCGCAATCCATCGGGACGATGCGGGCACACTGCACGCCGTCGACCCCGCCTGTTCCCACATCAAATGCACCGTGGCCTGGAACGGCGCCGAGCGTTCGTGGGATTGCCCCTGCCATGGCTCGCGTTTCGCTCCGGATGGAAGTGTGCTCACCGCTCCGGCGCGAAAGCCCCTGCAACGCGTCGATCTTAAGAACGATACCGAACCCCTACCTCCTTCATAAACACCAATACCATGAGAACGTTGAACGATGCGGTACAGGAAATGGTGGAACGGCATGACCGCTTCACCTACGACCTACGTGCCAGGTGCCGGGTATTGAGCGGCAGTGTGGCGGCCTACCGGGCGGAGCAACCCAACGTCCCCAGGACCGATCTTTCAAAGGCGATCACACAGGCTTTGGACAGCGATGGGATCTTGGGAGCATGGCGCCATCCCGACACCGGTGAAGTGCAGTACGACAGTTGTCGTGTGTTCACCGATCAGGACCAGGCATTGCGCTTTGCGGAGGAACAGGGTCAGCGCTCGGTCTTCAATCTGAACCGTATGATCGAAGTATCCGTCTCCCAAGGGAACCGGACAGTGAAGATCGACGTGCCAACTGAGCCGTGGCTCGGACGTGTATTCCCGCTCCGAGCCTGATCGCTGGACCCGGCACGGCTCACAGTTCCCAATCAACCCATCGTCCAGCGGTTGCACTGAGGCTGAGCCTGCTGAGTTCCACTTCGGCAGGAAGATGCGGCCGAAGCCGTTCCACGATGTCGATCAGGAGTTTCTCGTAGGTAGGCTGCCATGAGATGGAGCGTGCGCCGGCAATGTGGGCGTGGTCCGCGGCAACCTGGTCCCGAAGATCCTCGCGAAGTACCAAGGTGTGGTCGTAATGATCCATCACATGGGTCTGCACGATGCGATCGAGGTCCCCGAAGGCCATGACCATGTCGTCGTCAGGGTGATTGGGTGCATCGAGCGGTACACCGGTAATGCCCACCTCCAGGCCATGTTCATGTACACGGAGATGGCCGTGCAGCCCGTCGGGGCCGTCCGGGATACGGACCAAACGAATGGTGTATCGTCGATTGATGCGCACCAGCTGAGGCGCTCGAATGATCTTCATCAAGAGTTGGGGAAAGGGGCCTTTCGGAGGAAAATACCATCAGATACCCCGCGCACCGCACAGGTCAGGTAAGGCGCAAAAATGTGGTGCTGCGAGGATGGAAGAACATGATGGAGGTCATGCAAGTCCATGACCATGGTCGGTCGAACGGTACTGTTCGAACCATCCGGATCGGAATGGGTATGCCTCTTGCCGCACCATTGAACGCGCAACCTGGCAACGCGTGTTCCGAACCTGTGCCGAGGCACGCTCGCAAAGGTCCTGGTCGCACGAGATGAAAACGCCAGCGTCGCGTGAGGTGGTTCCGCAGAGAAAGAGGGCTCTACCGTCGGAACGCCTTCATCTTGGCCTACCTTCACCAAAGGAGGTCGAACCGGTAGCTTGGCATTGGCTTCGCAACGGGTCGATGAACATCATTTTCCACTTGTCGCCGATCGTGTGTGGGAAGTGATCGATCCATACAAGGAATGCCCAATCGACTTACCAAAGACCCTGAAAGTATTGCAGCTTTCTTCGCCCGGTACAAGGGCTTGTTGATCATCTGCAACGTACGTCCGGAGCCCGATATGACCATGGAGGGGAAGGAGCTGATCGCTGCAGCCCGTGAACAACTGGGCTATGCGCCATCGACCAATTCGTTCGATATCATGCGTGCCCTGTTGCGCCACTTCCGCGGAATGAAGAACACCTGAACGGTCAGCTACAGGTATTCCCATCGCGTCGCTCTTCCATACGGTTACGTAGTGGCGGCCCGGAGGCTGCATCGAACATTGGATCCCGCACTGTAAAGCCTGAGCCAATTCCATAATTCGCCACGGACAGGGTGGGCAGGTCGTGACGATGGTGATGCACACGGAGGTACTTCCTCTACACCCATCGCCCCGATCGTGGAGTAATGATCCCTTTGGGGTATACAGGTCTCACCGCCCCATGCGGGTATCGAGTTGCTATTTTCAGGAGCCTGTGTTCGGCACGATCAGTGCGCTGAGCAGCGCATGGGATCACGATCGGAAACGCAACCTCCAAGTAGAAAACGACGCATCCGGAATATCGTCCTGGTATCCGTTGGGGTCCTGTTGTTGATCCGGATCATTCTGCCTTATGTACTTCTGCACGTGGTGAACGACCGCCTGGCCAAGGTGCCGGGGTACCATGGTCATATCGATGATCTCCATCTCGCTATCATCCGGGGTGCATATACCATAGAACTCTTCGATCTGCAAAAGGTCGACAGCATCAGTCAGGAACGCACCCCTTTCCTGTCGGCATCGGCGATCGATCTGTCCGTGGAATGGAAGGCCCTGTTCCACGGTTCCGTGGTCGGCGAACTGGTGATCACCAGGCCTGAGATCCGTTTCACGAAGGATGCTGTGGAGCCGGAGCAGGTGCAGGAGGATACCACCAGCTTGTCGGACCTGCTCAGTGATCTGATGCCGCTTCAGATCAACCGCCTGGAGCTGAACAATGGTTCATTGCGCTTCATCGATCCCACTTCCGACCCCAACGTTGATATCGCCCTGTCCCCCTTTGACCTGCTCGCGTTGAATTTGCGGAACAGCTACGATTCCACCAGCTTGTTGCCGGCTACCGTGGAATTGCGCGGTGGCGTATACGGTGGAACCATCTCCATGGACATGAAGCTGGACCCGCTGGGGGATGACCCCACCTTCGACCTCAATGCCGAGGTCGAAGGCATGGAGCTTCCTCAATTGAACGACTTCCTTCAGGCCTATGGCAAGTTCGATGTGACCCGCGGAACTTTCGGACTGTACACCGAGCTTGCAGCCAAGGAGGGCGAATTCGTGGGCTATGTGAAACCGGTGATCAAAGATCTCAAAGTCCTTGGGCCTGAAGATCGCGACGACAACCTGTTGCGGAAATTATGGGAAGCGACCGTCGGGGCTGCGGGGATGGTGCTTAAGAATCAGAGGGAGGACCAGGTGGCTACCAAGGTACCGATGCGTGGTTCCCTGGATGGACCCCGTACCAATATCTTTTATGCGGTGGTGGACCTTTTGCGCAATGCCTTCATTCAAGCGCTGCAGCCCGCCGTTGAACACGAGATCAACATTGGATCCGTGGAAACCCCGGACCAAAAGGAGGACGGTTTCATCAAACGCCTCTTCAACAAGGACGATAAGAAGGACAAGAACTGACCCCCCTCACCCGGAACGCAAACGCCCCGCACTGAGGCGGGGCGTTTGCAGCACGCGAACAGAAAGCGCGTTCACTTCTTCCTGTTCGCAGTGGTCGACTTGCGGGAGGCTCCCTGACCATTGCTTGACGCCTCAGCCATTTCCCCCTCCTCACCCATCGCTTCGCCGTTCACGGTCTCCGAGACGGTGGTGAGTTTCTCATCGGTTGCTTTCTCCTCTTCCAAGGTCTCATTGAGCAATCCGACGACATCGTCCATGCCCAACTGTTCCGCCCAGGCCACCATGCTGCCATAGCTGGCGATCTCGTAGTGCTCCACTTTCTGTGCGGCGGAGACCAATCCCGCGTCGAGCGCCGGATCATCGGAGAACTCGTCCATCACTTCGGTCCCTTCTTCCAATATCCCGTCGATCGCCGGGCAGTTCTTGCCACGGGCGGTCTTACCGATCGCCTCGAACACCTGTTCAAGTCGAGCGATCTGCTCCTGGGTCTCCTTGTGATGTTGCTCGAAGCCTGCCTTCAGATCAGGGTTCGTAGCAGCCTTCGCCATCTTGGGCAGAGCCTTCAAGATCTGCTTCTCCGCGTAATAGATATCGCGCAACTGCTCCTCGAATAGCTTGTGCAGTCCGCTTGTTTGTTCCTTGCTTGCCATGTCGTGTACGTTGTTTCGCGTTCGTTTTGATACTGATACTACATGACCCCCGCCCGTTGCGCATCGGCGCATCGAACGGGGGCCGTGTAGTTCGTGCTATCGGTCTTGGTTTCCGGTACGGCCCGTGTTGGCCTCACCGCGCTTGTCGTCCTGCTGGTTGCCAGCCTGTGTCCGTGAAGCATCGCCTCCGGGACGGTTACCAGCCTGGGGGTTGCGCTCATCGCGGTCGTTCTCCGCACGTGAACCACCGGCATTATCACCGGAGCGCTGCTGGCCCTGCTCTTCACCGTGCTTTTTGCCGATCGGTCCGCTTTGCTCAGCACGACCACGATCGTTCTGTGTTCCTTGTCCTTGGTTGCCTGTGGGGTTCCCTTGGTTCGGGGTGTTCCCCTTGTTCTCATTTCGCTCTGCCATGACTTCTTCGTGTTAGGTAGGTTGATGGTCTTTCGAACGACGGTCACGGGGATCGTGGCCTGATACCGTTCATGTCGTTCCCTCCAAACCCTGCACCCTTCTGCGGCCCCCTTCACCATAGCAACGGTGCGCCTCGGAACACGCACAAAACGCCATGATCCAAAGTCCCGCGAGAATGAGGAGCCATTCCCCACTTCACCTTCGTGCTGTGGAATGTCCTCAGCGATCGATCTCCTGTTGCTCCTTCGGACCATCCATGGACCGAAGTTGTGCGACCCGGTCCACTCGTGCGGGACCCGCGTTCGAACCATCCGATGCGTCCAGGCATTCCGGGAAAAGGGCACGCGATCGCCTATACGTACACTAACACTAAACCGATCGGACATGTCAAATATGGACTGCCAGTACGAAATGCTCTCTGAAGCTGTTGATGATCTGCGGCAGCAAGGGTATACGGATGAACTGATGATCACCGAGGAAGGGATCCTGAAGCACACCGTACCCCTGGATCCTTCCCTATTCACCATCGACTCCTTCCATCGCTTCGAAGGACCCAGTGACCCTGCGGATATGAGCATCGTTTACGCCATCAGCTCCGACGATCTGGGACTGAAGGGTCTGTTGATCGATGGTTATGGAAGCAATAGCCGCGAGGTGATCGAGAAGATGGTGAAGCGCCTACCGGCTCACGAGGAACATGAGATCGTGCAACCCGATCGACCCATTGTTCCCGGCGCCATCCCGAAATATTGAGTCATGCGTCCCCTCTGGAAAGGCACCATCGGTTTCGGACTGGTCAGCATCCCGGTCAGATTGTACAGCGCAACGCAGACCAGTGACCTGGACCTCGATATGCTGGATGGCAAGGACAAGTCGCGCATCCGCTTCAAACGCGTGAACGAGGATACAGGAAAAGAGGTCCCCTATGAGCGTATCGTGCGGGCCTTCGACCTGAAAGGGAACTATGTGGTGCTGGAGGACGAGGATCTGAAAGGTGCAGCTGCGGAGAAGAGCGACACCATACTCATACAGGACTTCGTGCTCGAGAGCGAGGTGGAAGGCAAGTACTTCGAGAAGCCCTACTACCTCGAACCCGACAAAGGCGGTTCCCGCGCCTATGCCTTGTTGCGCGAGGCGTTGAAGAAGAGCGGCAAGGTCGGCGTGGCGAGCTTCGTGATGCGGACCAAGGAACATCCCGCCGTGATCCAACCGGACGGCCCCGTACTTATCCTGAACCAACTGCGCTTCGCTGAGGAGATCCGCGATGTTTCCGATCTGAAGCTACCACCCGTATCCAAGGTGCCTGCGGCTGAATTGAAGCTGGCGACCCAACTCATCGAACAGGGTGCCGGTAAGCTCGATATGGCACGCTACAAGGATCGATATTCAGAATCCTTGATGAAGAAGATACGGGCCAAGGCCAGGACCAAGGGCAAGGGGAAGGCAGCGAAGTCCACGCCAATGAAGGTGGTCCACAAACGGTCGGCGAACGACCTGATGAGCACGCTGAAGGCCAGTCTGGAAAAGAAGACCACCAAACGCAAAGCTTCGTAGTATGGGTTTGGGAGCGTACCGTGCGAAGCGTGATCTGAAGCGCACACCGGAACCCGATGACCGGACGAAGGCTCGAAGCGGTGCGCCCTTGGCCTTCGTCATACACCGACACAAGGCGTCGCAGCTGCATTACGACCTGCGCCTGGAAATGGACGGGGTGCTGAAGAGTTGGGCCGTTCCCAAAGGACCCAGCATGGCCCCGTCGGACAAGCGGCTGGCCATGCAAGTGGAGGACCATCCATTCCGCTACAAGGATTTCAAAGGCGTGATCCCCGAGGGGAACTACGGCGCCGGGATCGTGGAGATATGGGATCGCGGTACTTACAAACCACTGGAGTTGGACCCCAAGGAGGATCCTGAAAAGATCCTGCTCAAGGCACTGCGTGCGGGTTCCCTGAAGCTGGTGTTGAAAGGCCGCAAAGTGAAGGGTGAGTTCGCCCTGGTGCGCATGAAAGGCGAACAGGGACGCTCCTGGTTGTTGATCAAGCACAAGGACAAGTACGCGATGGATGCCTACGACGCTGAAGCGCATACGCCGAAAAGCTCGCCCATCAACAAGGCGCTGGAAAACGCCGCAGGTACGAAAGGGAGAACCGCGAAGACCGCGAAAACAAAGAAGACAGCGCGTAAAAAAGCGGCACCCACGCGAACACGAAAGCGCACTACGCCCAAAGTGGCGAAGGCGGCACTACCCGGTGCGGTGGTGGAACCTCAACAAAAGCGCTTCCACGTCCGCGGGCTAAGACGAAGCACCAAAGTGAAGGATCCCGTGAAACCAATGCTCGCCTCGGCGGACACGCCACCCTTCGATGACCCCGACTGGCTCTTCGAAGTGAAGTGGGATGGGTACCGCGCCATCGCCGAGACCGGTGGCAAAGCACCCCGGCTCTATTCGCGCAACGGTCTGTCGTTCCTGGAAGTGTATCCGGATGTGGCCGGGGAATTGGGGCGCCTGAGGGAAGACCTCATTCTGGATGGGGAGATCGTGGCGCTCAACGATGACGACCGACCCGACTTCCAACTGCTTCAGCACGCAGCGCAGGACGCTTCAACCCATGTGGTGTACTATGTCTTCGATCTGCTTTCCGTGGGGGGCAGGGACATCACCGATCGGCCCTTGGAGGAACGCAAGACCATGTTACGAAACGTGTTGACGGAAGGCACCCACGTGCGCTATTGCGACCATGTGGAGGAGCAGGGTAAGGACTTCTTCCGGGTGGCAGCGCAGGAAGATCTCGAGGGCATCATCGGAAAGCGACGCGACAGCAGCTATGCATCGGGCATACGCAGCCGGTCGTGGGTGAAGATCAAGAACCAGAACACCCAGGAGGTGGTGATCGGTGGTTACACCGAACCGCGCAACAGCCGCAAACATTTCGGCGCGCTGCTGTTAGGCGTGTATGACAAGGGGCGCCTCCGATATGCAGGACATGTCGGTACAGGTTTCGACACGCGTACGCTGAGGGAAATGATGGGCCTGATGAAACCCTTGGTGCGCAAGACCTCGCCATTCGGCGGCGCAGTGGATGCCAACATGCCGCCGGTATGGGTAAGCCCCAAACTGGTATGTCAGGTGAAATTCACCGAATGGACGCGCGATGGGCACATGCGGCATCCTGTGTTCATGGGCCTTCGGCCCGACAAGGAGGCCAGCAACGTACACCAGGAACCCATGGCGAAAAACAAAGGTGCGACCAGGGACAGGACCACATCCGACAGGACGAAGTCCTCCCCAAAGCGAATGCGCAAAAGATCTGTCGACGCAACTCGAAAAGGGAAGAGCTCGGACACTGAGAAGCCAAACTCCCGGGACTTCAAGGTGGGCCGCAACACGGTCCACCTCACCAACCTCAATAAGATCTTCTGGCCGAAGGAAGGGATCACCAAGGGCGATGTGCTCGACTACTACGAACGCATGCACGCGATCATCCTGCCGCATCTGAAGGACCGCCCGCAGTCGCTGAACCGCACTCCCAACGGGATCAAGGGCAAGGGCTTCTATCAAAAGGATGCGGGAGGCCAGGCTCCCGCCTGGGTGCCCTCCATTAAGATCCCCAGCGACAGCCGTGGCGGAAAGGACATCGACTATATCCTGTGCAATGACCTGGGCACACTGCTCTACCTGGCGAATTTGGGATGCATCGAATTGAACCCTTGGAACTCGCGCAAACAGCACCTCCTGAAGCCCGATCACCTGGTGATGGACCTCGACCCCAGCGAACGCAATAGCTTCGATGAGGTGGTGGAAGCGGCACTGGCCGTGAAAGTGGTGTTGGATAAGATCGGGGTGCGATCCTACTGCAAAACCTCCGGGTCGTCCGGGCTGCACGTCTACATTCCTACCGGTACGCGATATACCTACGAAGAGCTCGCACCCTTTGCGCAGGACATCATGCGCGTGGTGCACCGCATGCTGCCCAAGACCACCACCATGGAACGTTCCCTGGCCAAACGCCCAAAGCGCGCCATCTACCTGGACCATATGCAGAACCGCAAAGGACAGACCCTGGCCAGCGCCTACTGCATCCGCCCGAAACCCGGGGCTACGGTGAGCACACCGCTCCTTTGGAAGGAGGTTGCTCCAGGCTTGGATATGCACGCCTTCACGATCGATACCGTTCCCGCACGTGTGGAACGCCTCGGAGACCTGTTCGCGGACATGCACGGGCAACGCCTTGCCCTGGCCAAAGCGAAACGCGGATCGGCCGAACTGCTGGAGGACTAGGTCAGCAACCCAGGAGCGGGCCGGGTTACCACCGCTGCAATGAACTGTTGCAGCTGTATCGCATTCGTTGAAGCCGATCCATAAGCGGTATTGTCGAAGATCACCCACACATGGATGCCTTCCGCAAGCATTGCAGCGATGCGCACCGCCAGCTTCTGCAGGAACTCCTCCTCATACGCGGACCAATACACCCTGGGACTTCCGTGCAGGCGGAAGTAGACACAAGACCCATACCCACCCGGTTCCATGCGGTCCGTGATCAATGGTGGATCGGCAGCAACACGCGCGATCCGAAGTTCCTCCAATCGTTCTGACACATCGCCAGTGGCCCAGGACAGATGCCGCGGTTCCAGAACGACAGTGCCATCGTACACCTCGCGGAGGGCGGTGAGGAGATCCCCGGTGACATCGGTGAAGGGGTGTGAGGGTGGTAGTTGGATCAGCACAGGTCCCAGTCGATCGCCCAGTGCTTGTACCATCTCCAGGAACTCCTGTTCCGGACCGATGTCCGCCAACTTCCGCAAATGCGTGATGCCCGTGTACATCTTCACCGCGAAGCGAAGATCTTCGGGTACTGAGGCGGCCCATCGCTCGAAGGTCTTCCTGAGGTGTGGCCGATAGAAGGTGCTGTTCACCTCCACCGCGTTGAACACGCTTGCGTAGCGCTCCAGTTGTGAGTCGCCATGCAGCATCGCGGAGAGCGGCTTGGGAAGCTGCCAGCCTGCGGTTCCTATATGCAGGAACTCCGAACGAACCCGGGCATACTTCGGATCAGGATGTAACAATGGCATCACGATGCGCTCCCAGTTCCATGCCGCGACCCGTCAAGGATCGGCTCGGATGCACCCGTTCGCTCAAAGCAGACCTCGTGACCGTAATTCCGCTATGGAGGAGTTCGCATCACGATGATGTATGAACACGCCACCGGCTGCTTCCCAGAGATCGCTGTACTTCACCCGATCATCCACCAACACATCGCCTGGCTTGCAGTAGCGGCTTTTATGCCGCGCCAGGGTGGTGATCACCTCGACCCCAGGAAAGTGCTCCTGCACCCACGCCCGCTTCTGCGGTTCGGCCCATTTGCCGATGGGCAGGCCCGTCAGGATGATCGGACGCAGATGCGACACTGCAGTGTACAGGTCCATCGCGTCGGCCATCAGCGGTAGCCGGGCATAGAACTCCGGTGCGCCGGACAAACTTTTCCAGAAACGACCGGGGCCGTACAGGTCCTGATAGTCGCCTGGATGCATGCCCAGGATACGTTCCGCGCCGGCATCGAAGTCGGCAAGCACGCCGTCAAGGTCCAGATACAGTTGAGGCATGGTGACCGCCAAAATACGTCGGAGGGGACCATATCATAGGACCGGTCATCAAGACGTATACGGAACAAATGCGTGGGGAACGATCGAGGAGGACTGACAACAACAGAACGTGTTCCGAGGCGGGGCTTCCCCTTCCTATCGACCCATCCCCCCGCACAGGTGGGAACGGACGGTCCACACATGCTCCTGCATACCAAGCTGTTCCATGTCACCATTGAGCCGTGTTCCGGGCTCCCTGCACACACGGCGCAGGTCTTGTCTTCATAAAGGCACGGAACAACCCATGGCCAGATCACTCCATAGCGTACTATACCTGGTGATGCTCATCGCAGCACCACATGCTATTTCCGCTGCGCGTGGCACGTTGTACGCCGACTGCATCCTTCAGATAAAGGGGGCGCAGCGAACGGGCACCACGATCACGGTCATGCCAGGCGGTTCCCCGGCCTATGTCCTTTCTCCGACCACCAACCGTTTCATGCTCGAACTCCCGCTCGATGAAACGTACCTCATCACCTTCGAGCATCCCGATCGTGTGACGAAGCAGCTCTATTTCGATACCACGGTTCCGGTGGAGCATCACGCTGCTGACTTCGACTTTCCGCTGAAGGTGGTATTGGAACACGAGCGGAACGACTTCACCTATGCAGGGCCGGTGGGCTACATCCACTATGAACATAGCATCACCGATTTCAGCTATGAAACAGACTACACGGTGAAGATGAACGGATCATTCCTGGAACGCATGGAGGTGCTGCATCGCACCGGTGCGGACCCCATGGGTGTTCCTGAGCCGTTGGCATCACCTGAAAGGGCCCACCCTCCGGTCGTGGAGGATCCTGGACCGATCGAGCCTGGTACCACACTGGCACCCGTACTTTCACGCGTACCTCCCAGGGTCCAACGTCCTGTGATCGAGCCGGTCGAGCCCCACATACCCCAAGGTTCATTGGAAGAGATCGTTGTGGAACCTGTGGTATCCGATGCCCGGAAACTCCCCGAACCGAAGACTCCTGTGCACCATATTCCAAGGAACGTCCCCACTGCCCGGCCGCAGCCTTTGCCGGAAGAGGACCCTGCACCGGTGCGCGCAAATGTGCAACGCGAAGAAGAACAATTTGTGGAATCAAGCCGTGTGACCACGATCGTTCGCTATCGCTGGGACCATGGACGGACGTTGGAATTTCGACGCGTGGTACATCACTACGGTGCGGTGTTCTACTTCCAGGATGGCCAAAGCATTCCGGAACACCGCTATGCCGATGGCGTGGACAATGAACCGCAGCTGTAGTTAGTACAGTTGCGGCATGCGATCGGTATCGGGCCCATTAGATCCAGACCCCCATGAGCGTTTCTCCCATCCCCCCCGGTTACAACACGATCACCACCTTCCTCATGCTCAATGACGTGAAGGGATTCATGGAATTCCTGCGCACGGTGTTCGATGCACAGCCCATCCGTTCTTTCACGACACCCGACGGGACGGTGGATCATGCCGAAGCACGCTTGGGCGATTCACACCTGATGGTGGGCGACCCGATGGGAAAGCATCCTGTACGACCAGGCACGATGTACTTCTATGTGCGCGATGTGAATTCGGTGTACCAGCAGGCGTTGGAAGCGGGTGCCCGTTCGATCAGCGAACCTGTGGACCTGTTCTATGGTGACCGGGTCGCTGGTGTCCAGGACGCATGGGACAATATCTGGTGGCTGGCCACACACGTGGAGGATATGACCGAAACGGAAATGGAAGAGCGGCACGATGCACGGTCGAAGGAACGTGCGGTGAATAAGTGACCCCTTCGTTTCCTGAATGCTCAGGCGAAATGAATGTGTCCTTCATACGATGGAAGGTACGTAGCAATAAACTGGCATGCGATCGCCCCCTTCATTGCGCATTCTGTAACGGACATCCACCCCTGAACATACTTTCGTCATGCAACATCGAAGCAACACATTGATCCACCGCGCTTTTCCATTCATAGCCAGTATGCTGCTCCTGGTCGCCTGCCATACCGGCGAGGACAAGCACGGCAGTAGCCAGCAACCAAGCGTTGGTACCACCACACGCCCGCAAGGATCGGCTGCGGACACCATCACCAGCCAACGCGACTTCTCCCATCCGATCCGAAATCAGGGCACCGATACGACCATCACACCCTGAGCGATCACGGCAACAGCAGGAAGCCCCGTCCCTTGGATCAAGGAGCGGGGCTTTGCTTAGGATGTTGGTTCGGGAACCCGGATCAGCGGCGCTGATCGGGTATGGTCGTACCCTGGTTGTCACGGTTGGTAGGGGAAACGTAGGTTTCATTCCAACGGGCGTACTGTTCGGGTGTCAACACTGTTCTGATCTCCTCGTTGCGACGGTCGCTCAAAGGGCGGAAGTTCGGTTCCGTCCAAGGGGTGGCTCCCAGTGCATTGTACTCGCGCTCATAACCTGCGTCGATATCGCGCAAACGCTGCATCTGATCGGGCTGTAGTTGATACTCACGGCCCATGTTATCGTCCCAACTCCTCCAACCCTGCTGGGCGGATCCACGACCCTGCTGGATACCCGGCTGTTGGGTGCCCGGTTGCATGGTGCCTGGCTGTCGCGTACCGGGCTGCTGGTGGGTCGGAGGTTGAGTCGAAGGGACCTGAGGACGCGCTGTAGGTCGTTGCGTATCGGTGCCTGGCGTGGTGGGCGTTGATTGTGCGTTGGCACTGAATGCGATCCCGAATGCAAGGCAGGCCACGGCAACTGAGCTCTTGCTGAACACAGGTAGAGTGATACGGCGTCGCACAGGACGGATGGGCTCCTCGACCGGTGATTCCTGGGGTGGCACTGGAGCGGGTGGTTTGGTGGTGTACATCGTCATTTCAATTAGGGTGTTTGATCTCCTCGGGAGGGACAGATCCGATGCCGTCATCATCCTCACCATCATCCGGGGGAAACTCACTTTCCGGTTGGGGAAGAACGACTCCTTCCGGGGTGGGTGTTGCTGTGATGATCACACATGGCAGCCCTGTTCGCAATGGTTCCCGACCATCATCCTGATAAGGTATTGATGCGACGTTCCATGGCACCTGTCAGGGTACGGATGTTGATCACGGCGCGGTCCTCCACATACACTTCCAGTGACAAGACATTCGCTTCATCCAGTAACTGACCCAACAGTCGCATCATCGGGAGTGCTCCCCGATCCAGCAACAGAATTCGTTCGCCCACGAGTGTGACGCGTTCAACAGCATCCAGTTTCACCAGGCGAACGGTCGATACGTTCTGCTCTTCCATGGCAGCATCCTTCATCCTTCTTCTCGGGCCCATGATGCTGCGCCCGGCCTCAGGTACCATGCGCTGCATACGACGGCATGGTCAAAACCGAACTGGAATGTACCGAGCCCACTACATGAGGTGCTCCCTCCCCACAACGTTGATGTCATTCCGCAGGATCGACCGATACCCGATCCATGGTCCCTACCACCTCTATCGGGACACCGTGAAAGGCAACAAACGCATACCCGATCGGCCAGTGATCTGCCGATGTACCGCTATGGCGTTGCGAACCAATTTCAAACCAGGGGCACAACAGTCGCTCGAAGCGAGCCGATACTTCATGGAACTCGCAGCGGATCTGTTGAGCGGGTTCCTTCCCACGGTGGAGCCGCGACGGATGCTGCTTCTGGAAGATGGTCACGACCCCTTACCCCTGCGCATCTGGGACGCCATGCCCTCCATGCGCAACCAACTGGCGGCCATGATCCCGTGGTTGCGCGATACGGCCGAACAGACCCGCATGCTGGGGCAGCATGGAAAGAAGGATGTGAAATACGCCTTGGAACTGGCGCGAACATGGATGGGTCTACGCCATGCGGAAGGAGCCGCTTTTTTGGAGATGCTCAACCCCGCGCACCCTTTCACCGACGATGAATGCAATGAACTGTCGGTGGGGATCCTTCAGGGGGAGACCGTCATGCTTTCCGCGCGGAACGTCCTGTTCGTGAAAGTATCCACTGGCCTGTATGGGCTGACGGTCGCCGGATGGGGCAGCTTCCTGTTCGAACGGATCGAGGGGACGGGGAACTTACGCAAGCGGACACATCATGGTTGAGAACGAGGAGATCAGCCGAGCTTTCGCTTCCGCGGTGCTACAGCTTGCGGCCGATGACCAGTCGATAGATCAGAGCGATCGCGGCCAGGATCAATAACAGGTGGATCAGGTTGCCGACGATGGCACCGAAGCCGATGTAGCCGATGAGCCAGCCTGCGACGAGCACAACGATGATGATGTTGAGCAGCTTGTTCATGGCGCTGGGTTGGTCAATGGATCACTGTCAGCTTTGATCTCAACGCGGTCAAAAAAGCTTTATCTGCCGGTGGTAGGTCCACGCGGATCCCTGCCCTCGAACCATTGGACCGGTACAGCGACCACTGTCCGTGATCGCTGCACCGATCAGCCATGGATCGGGAAGGTACGCTCAATCTGCGCCTCCCTCGGTCGTCCGTGTGCCTTCATCCGCACGGTTCGCCGGAGGAGTTGCGTCGCCCAGTATCGAATTGCCCACGGTCTCCCGGACATCCTTTACGGCGTTGATCGCCGTGGCCATCACCTTCACCACTGCCTTGCGCACGGGGCTCTTCGCCTTCCTGCTTCGCTTGACAGGGGTCGTCTTCTTCACGGCCACCTTGGCGCGTGACACCGTGCGCTTGGCCACCTTGACCACGGCCTTCTTGCCGATGGCGGATCTCCTGGCGACCTTTTTCGCGGTCTTCTTTACCGCGCTGCCACCTTTACGTACTGCGGTCTTCGCTGTCTTCTTGGCGGCTCCGGCCCGGGAAGCCACCTTCCTGCCAGCCTTTTTGGCCACCTTCTTCACGGCCTTCTTCGCCTTCGAAGTGCTCTTTCCGGCCGACTTCCTTCCGGCTGCAGCCTTCTTCACCGCACGCTTCGCCGTCTTCTTCACGGCACGTTTGGCGGTCTTTGCACTCTTTCGAGCCGCAGCACCCGCCTTCTTCTTTGCCGAAGTGGCGCGCTTGGCGGGCTTGCTGCCCGCACTCTTCGCCTTGCTCGCGGCTTTCTTCGCCGTACGTTTCACTGCTTTCTTCACGGCGGCCTTTTTGGCCACCGCTTTCTTCGCACTACGCTTTGCCATGGTGTTGGATATTTCACGAAAGGTATCGTCAACGCATACCCCCTTCGTGCGCCTCCCTCTGCCCGATCGCGAACAAGTGGATGTTGGCATGCCCGGGTCGTGCACCTTGACCTGCACCCCCAGCTACCCTCGTTATACCGGCCTGCGCAAAAGGTACCGGGTGATGAAAATGCCGGTCCCACCCTTGCCTTCGGCGGCACTGTTCACCCCGGTGTTCACCGTGTGCAGTTCCCAGCCTTCGCTCACATATTTGTTGATCGTCTCCACGATCACGCGGTCGTTGTTGGCGATGTTCTTGAAATTGATACCGACCGCACTGTAAAAATTCAACAGGTCCTTGCCTACTTCCTGGTCGGCCTGGTCGCTGATGATCACACGCGAGCGGCCGATGCCGGCAGGTACCACGCTCTCGATGGTGGAGAACTGGCGGTACTCGTAGGACATCGCCTGGGGACTTGGACGGAAGCTGTAGCCGAGGAAAAGGGTCAGGGCGAAGGATGCCCCGATCAACAGGGAACGTAGTTCGATCTTCATGGTTGATGGTGTTTACTTTGTATCGGACGCTGAGGTGCGATCATTTGTTACACCCCCGTTCATCCTATCCCTGCAAAACTATGATCCGATCCCTTTTCACTGCGCTTCTTTTGAGCTTTGCGGTGACGGCAAGTGCCCAGACCGTTCTGCACCTTTCAAATATCACCCTGACAACGAACGGCCACACGGAACGTGGTGCCGATGTCACCGCCAGCTTGCGTGGTGACCAGGGAAACAAGGCTGTCACGATATACGCCGATCAACGGTATTCCGTCGACGGCAGGTTCAAGGTGAAGACCCACAATGTGCACCGCCAAAGCGCCAAGCAGGGAGCCGTATACCTGACCCTGTACATGACCTTGAAGGCGGATGGCAAGCGCAACAAGCGCGTGGTGCAAAAGACCTTCTATGCGGAACAGGATCGCAGCGCCCAATTCAGCGAGGCGTTCACCATCAAACACGGCATCGATGTGCGCAAGATCACCGTATCGTTCGAGGGCCGCATTCAGTGATACACCCGCGTTGATGACACGTGGCGCCTTCCTGCTGCTGATCCTGTTGCTTCTGGCTGGAACGGCCCAGGCGCAGAAGGGTCTGGTCATCACGAACGTCACGATCACAGAGGAGGGCGTGGAGACCCGCGGCATCGATGTCACCGCGTTGGTCACGAGCTCACCGGTCAAGGGCCGGGTCGTCCTTTATGAAGAGGGGGGCATCCGCATCGGTGCATGGGTACGCACCATAACGCACCATGTGAAGCCTGGGTCCATGGAACGGGGCACCGTGAGCATTGCCATCGTATTGGACCTCGTGGCGCATGGGCACCGCGAGAAACGCGAAGTGGGCCAGGTCTTCCGTCCGGACGAGGAGCGCGTGATGCACATCGAGGAGAAGTTCAATGCGCGAACGGGAATGGGCCATAAGAAGATCACGGTTTCCTTCGTGGGGCACGTGGAATAGATGGCCTGATCCGAAGCAGACCCCCGGCCTGATCCATTCATTCGGGCACCATGTGTACGCAACGGACAGGTTATTATCTTGGCGGGCATGGAGATCAAGCGCCTGCACGACATTCCCGAGCATCAGCTCGCCAAGTTCCCCAAGGATATCGCGATCGCAACCAAGGAGGATGGCCACTGGAAAGGGTACAGCACCCGTGAGTTGATAGACACCGCCGAACGCATCGCCCTGGGCTTGATGCAACTGGGTGTAAAGCCCGGCGACAAGGTGGCCATCGCCAGTGGCAACCGCAGCGAGTGGTGCCTGGTGGATCAGGCGATCCTTCGCATCGGCGCCATCGGCGTGCCCATCTATCCCACCAGCAGTCCGGACGATTATGCCTTCGTGCTCCAACATTCGGAGAGCAAGGTCATCTTCAGCGCCAATGCCGACATCCACGGCAAGGCCGCCGCGGCACAGGCCACCTGTCCACAACTGGGGCATCTTTTCACCTTCGACAAGGTACCCGGGGCCAGGCTCTGGACCGATGTGGCCGCCATGGCCAATGAAGCGGAGCGACCCACGTTGCGGCGCTACAAGGAACAGGTAAGGTCCGAGGACCTGGCCACCATCATCTATACAAGCGGGACCACTGGCAGACCCAAGGGCGTGATGCTCACACACAACAACATCCTCAGCAATGTGGTGGCCAGTGCCACGCGATTCCCGGTAGACAGCCAGGCACGCTGCATCAGCTTCCTGCCCCTCTCCCACATTTATGAGCGCATGCTGATGTACCTGTACATGTACACCGGCGTAAGCATCCATTTCCAGGAAACACTGGACGACCTGGGTGAACGTATCCGGGAAGTGGAACCCGATGTGTTCACCGCCGTGCCGCGCCTGCTGGAAAAGATCTACGACAAGATCGTGGCCAAGGGCGATGCGCTCACGGGCGTGAAGCGCGGCCTTTTCTTCTGGGCCCTGGACCTTGGCCTACGGTACGAGGTACACGGTCGCAGTCCCTGGTACAACCTGCAACTGGCGTTGGCGCGCAAGCTCATCTTCAGCAAGTGGCAGGCGGCCTTGGGCGGAAAGACACGCATCGTAGCCAGTGGCAGCGCCGCACTTCAACCCCGGTTGGCGCGCGTCTTCACGGCGGCCGGCATCCCCATCATGGAAGGCTATGGGCTTACCGAGAGCAGTCCTGTCATCAGCGTGAACGAGTTGGACAACGATGGCCTGCGCTTCGGTACGGTGGGTAGACCTCTGGCGGGTGTGCAGGTGAAGATCGCCCACGATGGGGAGATCCTCGCCAAGGGACCCAACATCATGGTGGGCTACTACAAGGACGAGGAGAACACCCGTGCCACCCTGGACGAGGACGGCTGGTTGCACACGGGCGACATCGGTGAATTGAGCGCCGACGGGTTCCTGCGGATCACCGACCGCAAGAAGGAGATCTTCAAGACCAGTGGTGGCAAGTACATCGCCCCCCAGGTGATGGAGAACAAGCTGAAAGCCTCGCGCTTCATCGAGCAGTTGATCGTGGTGGGCGAGAACCAGAAGTACCCCGCAGCGCTGATCGTACCGGAGTTCGTCTTCCTGAAGGAATGGTGCGAACGCAAGGGGATCCCCTTCGAGAGCCGCGAACAGATCATTACCGACCAGCGGGTATTGGACCGGATCAAGAAGGAGGTCGATGCGGCCAACGAAGGGCTGGGCCAATGGGAGCAGATCAAGAAGATCGCCCTGTTGCCCAAGGAATTCGCCATCGATACCGGGGAACTCACGCCGACATTGAAGCTGAGGCGCAAGCCCATCATGGCGAAGTACGACAAGGTGGTGAACGGTATTTACGGTGAAGCCTGATCGCTGCAGGGTACTTCGAAGAACCTCGAACCTGCCTACCGGCAGGCAGGCGGATGGCTCGCGTGACTATCGTTCGGCCAGACAACCTGCCTGCCGGTAGGCAGGGGCGCGACGAAGAGCGGATACTGGAACGAAGTATCCAACTGAGGAGCCTGCCTGTCCGGCAGGCAGGCAACGAAGTATGGCCGATCGAGAGGCATGCGCCCGAAGGGTCGGCGCTGAACGTCGATGACGCCGAAGCGAGGTTCTCCGAGGTACCCGTTAGGCCGTTACATTTACGACCCCTTAACCTCTTCATTACATGAGAGCATTGCTCCTATGCCTGTTGGCAGTATCCTTCCTGTTCATCGCTTGCAAAAAGGAACCCGGCGAAGGTGGCCGGGCCGAGATCCGTGGGCGGGTCATTGAACAGCGCTACAGCAACAACACCCAACAACCCATCGGCCTGCCGTACGCCAAAGCGGATCAGCGGGTGTTCATCATCTATGGCGACGGCGAATTCCACGATGACGATGTGCGCACAGGACCGGGCGGAACGTTCCGCTTCCCATGGTTGCAGAAAGGGGACTATCGGGTCTATGTCATCTCCGAGTGTGGGGCCTACGACGGATGCAATACCGCTGTGATCAAGGTGGCGACCATCGGCGATCGAAAAGAAGTGGTGGACGTGGGTGATATCGTGATCCAGAACTGGTGATGAGCAGCCGTCTGCTGTTCTTGCTGATGCTACTTGCTCCGGCGGGGCTCGTGGCCCAGGAAGCCGCGTTAAGCCCTGCGACTTCACAGGAGTTGTGGCTCAGTGCCTCCCTGCGTACCAGAGCTCCAAAGTTCATGAAGGACCTGCTGGGCGACCACTACAAAAAACTGCGCTTCGGCAGTTCCCTCGGATATCGCTCCGCCGACAACTTCTTCGCCGGCCGGCAACTCTACCTGGAGCTGCACAGCCGTTACCGTTTCAACAAGCACTTCAACCTGGGCGTGGAGTACCGCTATGCCAATCGCGGTGCCTTGCGCAGCGATCGTCAGCGTTTCCAGCTGATCGGGGGCGCCAGCACCTCCTGGGAACGCTTCGACTTCAGCTACCGCGTCATCCAGCAATGGGTATTCCTGGACGAGGGCGGTACGAGCACTTTCCTGCGCAACCGTTTCGGTGTGGAATACAACATCCGCAAGTGGAAACTGGACCCGAGCTTCGAAGTGGAGTTCTTCACCCGTACGGACGATCCGCAGGGTTGGAACCACATCGGCACGCGCTATCGCCTGGGCACTGAGATCGGCCTCGGCAAGGCCCACTCCATCTCCCCCACGCTCGTGTACGACAGCGATACGCGGGTGGCCTGGCCGGTGAACCGCGTCATCTATTCCATCGGCTACTCCTTGGACCTTTGGCGGCTGTGACGACCTTTGCGGGGTAGCACCGTCCGCATGGCCCGTATCATCGCTTTCCTCGCCATCTTCATCGCCGCCGTCACCGTGGGCTGGCTCATCCTTCGTCCCTCGGAAGAACTACCCGTCTACCACCCGAGCCAGCTCGATCCCCGCCTGGTGGATCCCGCCGTGAAGGGCCAGCGCGGCGAGCACCACATCCTGGACTTTAACCTGACCGATCACCTTGGGCAGCCATTCACCCTGGACAGTGTGGGCGATCGCATCATCGTCACCGACTTCTTCTTCACCACCTGCAAGACCATCTGTCCGAAGATGAGCACCGAGATGGCCCGCGTCCAGGAAGCTTACAAGGACGAAGCGCGACTGTTGCTCCTCTCCCACTCGGTGACGCCCGAGATGGACTCCGTGTCCGTACTTGCCGCCTATGCCGAGCTGCACGGCGCCGACCCCGCACGCTGGCGCTTCCTCACCGGCCCGCGCAAACAGATATACGCCCTGGCCCGCCGCAGCTACTTCGCCGCCATGGACGAGGGCGATGGCGGCCCCGACGATTTCGTCCACACCGAGAACTTCGTGCTCGTGGATCCCCAACGCCGCCTACGTGGCTTCTATGACGGCACCAACGAAAAGGATGTGGACCGCCTCATCAAGGATATCCGGAAGTTGCTCCGCGAATCATCTCCAACATGATGAGTTCATAGATACCTCCGGCACCGTCGACCCTCCGGGTCGACCTGCCAATACTGGATCACCGCCCACCCCCATGCGCAAACTCCTCGACCGCTACTACGGCAAGTTCCGCAAGATCAAGGCGAACTACGTGCTGCTGAACCTCTTCAACTTAAAGCGGCTGAAGCACGCCCGGAACATGTACCGCAAGTACGGCATCGAGCGCAGCGTGCTGCTACCCATCAACAGCGGCATGCTGCCCAAGGATGGCGGTGAGAAACCCTGGCTGGACACCCCGGAAGGCGCGGCGAAACTCCCGCAACACCCCGGACTGGCGGCCTTCGATCCCGCCACCCGGGAGAGCATCAACCTTTGGCCGGAGAACGGCTACCTCATCCTACGCGGACTGTTCAGCGCGGAGGAAGTGGCGGCCATCAATGCCGAGATCGATCGCCTGATCCGCGACAAGGTGGTGGACTTCAACTTCACCGGCCGCAAGATCATGTTCGCCTTCCACCACAGCGAGCTATTGCGCAAGGTGGTACACGACCGCCGCATCCTCGATGTGATGGACTTCCTGCTGGGCAGGCGGATCAAAGTATTCCAGAGCATCAACTTCCTCACGGGCAGCGAGCAGGCCGCGCACAGCGACAGCATCCACATGACCACCCACCCGCTGGGCTACATGATCGCGTCATGGATCGCGCTGGAACCGATCCACGCCGACAATGGTCCGCTGATCTACCACCCCGGCAGCCACAAGCTGCCCTACCTCCTCAACGACAGCTACGACCACGGCGGCGATCGTTTCGTGATCGGCGACGATGCCTATGCGCGCTACGAGGAGGCCATCGCCAAGGCCATCCGCGACGGCGGCTTCCCGGCGAAGGAGCTGCACGCCCAACCCGGCGATGTCCTGCTCTGGCACGCCAACCTGCTGCACGGCGGCAAGAAGATGGCCAGCCCCAACGCCAGCCGCAAGAGCATGGTGATCCACTGCTTCGCGGATGATGTGCTGTGTTATCATGAGCTGACGCAGCGGGTGGCGATGATGGAGGATGAGCATTGAGCCGGCAATATTGGGCGCGGACCGGAAAGGTATAGGGCAGGTCATTGCGAGGCAGGAGGCAAAGGCCTCCAGCCACAATTGACGAAGCATGAAACAGCAGCCTAACGAGACCAATGCATGTCTGTGATCCGCTTACGACTTTGCGAAGAAATCGGTTGCCCAGCGCAGAACGGCCAGAGCACCTTCTACTTGATAGTTCAGTTTGGCGATGATCACCGATCACAGCACCGGGTATGCACGAGAAGTCGGTGCCGAGAATTTAAATGGTCGCTGTGCTGTTGCACGTTATGGTCCAATGAAGCGCACAGCGCCAACATCGCCCACACGGATCAACAATATGCCTTGGGGCTGCGGCGGCAAATTAAAGCGCAAGCGATCGCCTTCAGCAACCACCTGTACTGCATGCACCAAACGGCCAGCTGCATCCAGCACCTCCACATTGTAACTCCCCGCAGGTACACCCAGCACCGCTACCTGATCATCCGCTTCGCGATAAGACCGCAGCGTTGAACGTGGAAGTTCCGTTCCGTCGTTAACCCCTACGGCCACTGAACAGGTATCCGAATACACGCTACCGATGAAACGGACTGCGCAATTCACGGGTTGACCAAATAAGTTTACGTGGCAGCTTGCGAAAAGCGTGTCGTGAAAGAACTCGATGGTGTTGATCTCGGGCTCGGGGCCCATGGGCAGTCCACACCAACGCGCGCCATCCCAGTAAGCGATACCCGGGCAGGGTACGTTACCCGCATAACTGAATGTGCCGCAAGCCCACAACTTGCCATCATATACTTCAAGTTCACTTGCACCGACCAAATAGAGGTAGGTGCCATCCAGCCCTTGAAAGCCTGTACCCACCGAATAGAACTGTTGCCCATCCCACCGCATGATTCCATGGCCCGCGTTGCCCGCTGCTATCGGAATACTACCGCTCACATACAACCCGTCGTTGTACACTGCCAACGCACGCCCGGCACCAAAACCACCTTCGATGCCAGGACCCAAGGGAAGCCATTCGCCTGTACCTGAAAGGTACGCAATATCCTTTGGGTTTGGGGCCCCATAGCGGATGGTGCCGGTTGCATAGAGGGTGCCGTTCCACTCCGCCAAGTCCTGTATGTTAGGCGAGTTTATCACATTGAAGGTGCCGACAGGCTCCCAATGCCCGCTAACCCGCTTGGCGATGCCCTGGCAACTCTGGCCATCCACAACATCAAATGCGCCAATGGCGTAGAGGTTATCGCCAATAACCTTGAATCGATATATCGAATTGTCAAAATCACCAAACGGCAGCCATTCGGCACCATCCAAGAATGCACATCGGCGTACCAATGGGTCGCCATTCCAATTTGAGAAGGGCCCTCCTGCTATCAAAGTGTCTCCCCACCGGGCCATGGTTTGCACGCGCCCCCCGAACACACCAAGCGTATCCCACTGTCCGTTGGTATAAACCGGTACCGCGCCATCGCTGGCATCGAAATCATTGTTGAGAGAGGATTCGCCACAGAAGTATAATGCATCAGAAATCGTATCACTATGGATGTTGCCCATCTCGAAGATCCTGAAGGGCACCCCAGCAGATTCCCATTGCCCCAAGGCATTCATTACGGCAAATACCGTTATTAAAGCACAGTTTACCTGTCGCATCATCATGTTTCTATCGAATCACAACAAACCGTGTAGCATAGGTGCCGACACGGAGCAGATAGGTACCCTCGGCCAAGTTTGGCAGGTTCAGGTTTAGACGGGTCCCATCACTACGGCCGATATCACTCACCACCAATCGCCCTGCGGCATCAACTACTTGCAATCCATATTGTCCGTTTGGAAGGTCGAAGATCGTAACTTGCTCTTGGGACCAATGTGCAAATAACTGCGCGACAGTGATGCCCCCTTCAGAAATTCCTACTTCGTTCAATGGCTCACCGCAGAGAGAAGCAATAAATCCTTCTGTTGAACCACCCTGCCATATCTCCTCAAAGTAAGGGCCACCGCCGCCATCATCTAATGGAAAGTAGCTAGCCGGATTATCTCCCTTACTTGTTATTCCTCCGAAATATAAATTACCGTTGTCACTGCGGGGAAGTATGGTGTAGATTATTTCACGATTAATGGGTCCTGCCGCACTAGCCTCCCCCCCGAAGTAGGTGCCGTACAACAACTCATTTGTAGGACTGAAAATTAACAAGATTGCATCCTGATGGCTAATCCATACAGTTCCAGGTATTTGGTTCACATATATCTGAGATTGTTGATATAAACCAGGGAGGGATTGGGACAAAAGACTAGGCCCTGCAGGCAATAGATCGTCGCCTTGTTTTACCCAACCACCAACGATCAACTTCCCATTTGAATCGAATTCGCAACAAATCAAATAATTTGTGGTGCCTATGGCATCATAAATGTGCGTGTGCCAGATCCGGGAACGATCTATACCCGAAAACCGGGCTATGAACCCTGGATAAGTATTCGTCGAATTCGTATGCTGGTACCATCCTGTGCCTGGAACTAATCCAACGTTACTTCCTCCTCCACAAACACCGACCAGCACTATGTCATTTGTTGTTGGATCAACTGCAACGCCATTATGCAAACTCCAGTCAGAGACCTCAGTTCCGACATACGTGCTCCACAAAACGGCGCCATCGGTACTAAATTCATACAGAAAGCAATCAATTTCACCAAAAGGACCAGTGGAGTATGAAGCAGATTCAAATGGAATCAGATTAATGTCCGTACTTTCCGTGACCCCACCAACAACAATACTCGCGCCCTTCGTGTCAACGTCATATGCAACGTCGCTTGCGTTCCCGGGTATATGGCAACGCCACATGTGGCGGTCACCGTTCCCGAACATCGAGATAAAGCCATCATTGTCGTTACTGTATGGCCAATACGTTGAACCAATTGGGGGAGGCACGTCCAGCGCAGGTATGGTGCTGATTGTGCTGCCCACGATGAATATCTTATTCGGACCCAAACCCACCATGCCGTAGATGTAGGTGTTGTCATCCCCGTAGTAGGTGGACCACTGCCTTTCACCATTCCCTTTGTTCAGTCGTGCGACAAACCCTTTATAGACTCCTGCATTAGCTGCGGTTTGATAGAACTCTGTTCCGGGCTGTAGATGGATCATGGAAGCAGAGCTCGTATTTCCCGCAATGTACACTTGGCCTTCCACCTTGCGGCCAATCGCGGTACCACGCGTCAGTTCCCCAGCGGCCTGCCCGCCGAGGAATGTCTTCCACTCAATATCATCATCGGTATTGAATCGCATCATGTATGCCGCTGTGCCGGCTGCGGAATAATTGGTGCCCGGCGCTTGCGGGAAGGTCATGAAACTGGACCCGGTGGTTCCAACTAGGTATAAATCGCCGCCCTCGACTTCCACGCTTTCGTATATGTGATCGTTCTCGTTCCCGCCCAAGTACGTGCTCCAGCACAAACCGGGTTCATCGTAGGAGGTAGGCCCGAAAGGCGGAATGCCAATCTGGAACACTAGGGGCCACGACGAGTTGTAGCTGTTCCAATTGAAGCCCACAACGCCAACTCCGTTGTTCACTTGGTAGTTTGCCTCCCAATTTACCGGAACGATAGACCCCAAGTCATTGATTTGATAAGCCTGTGCAAAGGGGATTACCATCCACTTGCCATCATAATAAAGTTTGAGGTTGCCCCACAGGTCTATAGCAATGCTATCCTGGCCTTCGAAGGCTAGCTTCAAATCACTCAGCACACAGCCAGGCCGCATCACGAACGCCATCTTTTGTCCTTTGCTACCGCTGTAGAAATGCTGATCGATATTAGGAAAAATGTTCTCGTAAATTATCCGGTTAAAACCGATCACCCCTTCCACGCCATTGTTGCCGCAATGCGCCATATAGAAATTCTGGAGCCAATCCTTCTGCGCCCAGCCGATGGGAGCCACCTGATTTGCGCGTGGGCCATAGGGTCGCATGTCCAAGCGATACAAAGTATCCACTGTGGCCACATTGGAATCCACAACTGCTACCGTAAAGGATACGCGCGACTTGTCCCTTAAATAAGCTTTCGGAAAACCACCTTCCGAATAGAACTTGATATCCTCTCTAGGCTGGTCATCGGTATCGATCACCTGGCCCATATTCTCCCAAAAGCCGATACTCCTCATGTAGGTTTCCCCGTAAAGGTCTGGGGGAACGTACTGGGTAAATGCCATTGCAGGTATCAAAGCCATCAGCGCTAGTATTGCGGGTGGGGAGTTTACTCTCATGGCGAGTTGTGTTGGGGATGATCGAAGATAGTTAGCAAACTAATGAAATTGCATGCGTTAGAGTTTCATGACGCAGGAGGGGGACCCTGCGGTCTCCCGGCCATCAGCTCGACTTTATCATCTGCCAATGTAAGCATTGCAACTCTTGCAGATCTTACCACGGCATGCCCTAGACATCCAAGAACCCATACTCCAGCGGAAACGACCGAAACCCCAGAGCCCTATTTCGGGAGAGCACTGCGGAGGTTCTGAGCAAATGGAGACGCTCGCTGAACACGCTGCATAGGTCAATAAAGCACGGTTGTCCACTGCTTCGCCTACGATGTGTTGTGCTACCATGAGCTGACGCAACGAGTGGCGATGATGGAAGAGAATCACTGAGCACTTCCATCTCGGGCACCCTTGTCACACTTCAAACAACAACCCCCGCCTTCCGGCGGGGGCTGCTGTTCATCAAGGCGCCGGCGATCGGCGCGTTGTTCTTCTACCTACCCGATCAGCGTCCGCGCTGGGTCGCTGGCCGGGCTGGGCCCTGCGGCACCGATGGCCACCACCTGGTACCAGTAGAACCTGCCGGTGGCAAGGCCTTCGTCGGTGTAGGTCGCGCGGGTCACCACGGCAATGGCTGCCCACGGGCTCTCTTCGCCGTCGTCCGGCTTGCGGCTCACGATGTACGAGTGTGCCCCGTACACGTAGTTCCACTTCACCAGGACCTGGCCGCTGAATTCGGTCAGGCGCGCACGCAGGTTCTCCGGCATGCTCAGCAAGCCGATGCGTTCGGGCACCTTGCGCGCGTCGAAACCACTGCTGATGATCACCGGGACATCACCGTTGGCCACGCTGGTCACATAACCAGCCTCCTGGGTGAGCAGTTCCATCAGCACGGCGGCCTTCATGTTCTTGTCCAACACGGCGGCAACTCCACCGCCCATGGCCAGCACATTCGCCGCCTCCAGCAAGCCGCGCGCTGTCGTTAGATCGGCAATGGCCGGTACCGGGGTGGCGAAGCTCGGGTTGCCCGTCATCTTCGTCTCCACCAGCAGCGACTTTGCGATCAGTTGGTTCACGGTGAGCTTGCTCACCCCTGCAACAACTTTCGACATGGCTTTTGCTTTTTAGTGCGCACCTACCCCCCGGGCAGTCCGGGGGTGCAGTGCGCGTTCCTGTTTCCGTGTCACGCGGGCGCTGCCTGCACCGCGCTTGTTATCGGAACGGTACGGCCGCTCGGAACGTACGTCCAGCAAGGAACACAGGCCTTCACAAGCCGGTTTTTGAGCACGAACTTCCGCGCCGTTCCCTTCGCCGTAACGGCCGTACCTGACGCACCCGCACACACTGCCCCCTTCCTCCCGACCATTCCTCGTTCAAACCGAGGAAAACACACGAACCTGGCCCGGGCCAGGCGCCCGGATGCATGGAAAATTGATGATCGCAACCCCTGATAGAGGGCCAAAGGCCCGGCACATACCAGCCCACGACGCAGTCGTGGGCGGACAAGCGATGCAAGCCCATTTTCCGGAGGGCCAAAGGCCCGGCACATCCAGCCCACCTCAGTCCCACATGTACCGCTCGTCGAATTCGATCCCGTGGTCCTTTAGGAGTTGACGGTACTCGTCCTGGAAACTGACGGTCCGGTGACGCTCCTCCTGGCCGTCGATGTAGTCCAGCAGGATGTCGAGGTCGTATGCGGACAGGGACGCATAGCCCCGCTGCCATGATATGTACGCATGGAGTTGCGCACGTAGCGGAGCCTTCAACCAAGGGTGGCGGAATTTGGTGCTGAACACGATGTGCAGTACCACTTGACTGAAGGACTGAGGCATGGAATCATTTTCCTATTGATTGTTTCGAAGGACAAAATAAAGCGGAACTATATACTTGACACACCACGAAAACGAACTGATTTTCAGCCCTTTGTCCTGGTATTTTTCGTCTCGGCCTTACCCTTCGCAGCTTTCTTGCCCGGCACAGGGCGGCGTGAACGCCTTCCGCAACGCTTCCTCAAGCGTGTAAGGGTGCAGAGACAAAGAGCTTACGTTGTGCCCTTGAGCGTCGAAGTCTTCGGCTTTGGGGGCTTTCCTTTTTTTGGCCATGGCCGTTGCATGTATTGGACTACTGACCCATAGAAGTTGCCCTCCAGGGCGGTAAGGGTTGCGTGTTCAATGTCTTCCCAATCGCCCAGCTTGCTTGCCCATCGACCATTCGGCAGTTGACGCGCAACATGGGTAAAGCCTTCGCTATCCGCATAAATAGCAAGTCGCTCCATCGCAGCGGGGGTGCCCTCGCCTTCGGCTACCACGACAAAACCACCTTCCACTGCCAATGCGTGCATTACGTCCTTTACGTCGCAAGAACGGAACACGCCGTCGGGCCAGTAATATCCAGGGGCGGGATCGAACCATGTAGAATCATCACCGACCGCCCAAGCAATGCAGTTGTATTCCTCAGTCTGGATACTGGTAACCCGGTGGTTCGATTCGTCCAGCGCGGGAAACTTTGTTTGAAATCTGCTCACGATTTGTGGCCTTGTTCATAAGCCCAATCTATCCAGGCGCGGGCCATATCTTTGATCTTGCCTCGCTTTTTCGGAGGCACCGGATCGGCACCAGTCAGCAGGTTCAGGGCTGCGAACCAATGGTCGGGCTCCTTTTCAAGCTCTTCAATGATAAAAGGGACCGCATCGGCGCCCATTCGAATGATTTCCTTATAGGCGGGATGCTTCGCCATCTGAGCCACAGAGGACGAGGGTTCGCGTTCGGCTTTCCAGCGGATTGAAAGCGTCCGGAAACGCTCACGTAGTGATGGTGAGGAGGGTTGCAATTCCCAAAGTTCAGACAGACGTTCGCGGAAGTTACGCAAACGCTCCTCAATGCTGGTGGATATAGGAAGGTCGGTTGGCGGGGGCGAAACGCGGACCCGCTTCAACCGTCCACCTGTTGCCATGCGCCCATAGTTGAAGCGCCATCGCTGGTCGTTAATCTGACCAACGAACCAATTTAGTTCGGAAAGACTCATCCCGAACTTGGGCAATAGCACACGAACGGCGCTCCCTCCATTGCCACGAGCACAGAAGCGCCACGGCTGGATATAAGCTTGCCCGAATGCCGTGACAGTCACGCAAGGCGTGTCGTAAATCTCCGCTTCAGAGGGTTGAATGAAGGCAACAATTCCGTTGTAGTTGTCCCCACTGGACACATACGGAATACTGCCACCTGCGTAATTCTTACTGCCCGCAGAAGCGCCGTTCCCGATATCGAACCAATCGGCCAGGAGGGTACGTGCCAAAGGTCGCGTTCGCTTCTTTCCCTCGCCTAGCTTGTCCTCAAAATCCAGGATCAACTCATCTGTAATCTCGGGTGAATTGGCTACAGTAAGCGACAACTGCCGAACAGAATCGCGACGATGGCGCTCGAACTCCGCCATACCGAAATGAGCACTCGGCAACCATTGCTCCGCACAGATTTCGGTTCCATCGGTAATGAAGCGACGCTCGACAACGCAAGCAAGATTCGGAACCGGATCAACTGTCCCATCCCGAAGGAAGTTTTCATAGAGGCTCTTAACAGCCTCCAGCTGGCTTCCTTCGATCGGTACACGGCGTTTCTTGCTGATCTCAAAGCCATCATTCTCAATACGCGCCAGGAAGGTTCCCCGGTCCTTGTTAGGCGTGTGTGCCTTGCCACAAACCTCCGTACCATCGAAGGTTTATCGTACTACGGACAACCGACAACTGGCTTCTACATCTCTGGCGCTGGTCATGCGGGCGCTGTCCTGTTGCTTCACGTACTTGTTGAGGACGGCGGTTTGGAAGAGGGGCATGGAGGCGAACCGCTTGTCGCGGGAGGGTGAAACTATGGTGAATGGGAACAAGGGCAACGCGCGAGGCGTTGGGCCATGAGGCACAGACGCGTAGGAATGCTGGGCAAAGTAGCGAACAGCAGCGACAATAAATGGCGCCTTAGAAAGCGTGGTAAAATGATAGTTCGGTACCCATTAAAGATTACGGGCATATCGCGTAAAAAGCATGCCTTTCACTACACATTCATGAATTCATATATTCGTCGTCCATACCAACACTCAAAGCCATGAAATATTTCCGGTGGTCCATCGTGGGCGTTTTGATCGTGCTCACCATTCCATGTAGTGCCCAGCTATTGGGAAGAGGAGGAAAAACCAACGCAAAAGCACGAAGTGGCGTGATCAGGATGAAGCAGTTCAATGATACGCTTGGGACATACTTCTGGAGCCACTTCGACGCTACAAAACGCTCAAGCTTGAACTTCATTGATCGAAAGGGGAATGTAAGAGTACTCGCCGAAGTCCAACCGGATGCTGCTCTTGAACGGGTCACCGACCTGGTAGCAAGCGCCGAATGGGAGGGCGTGAGTGCTGAGACCAAAGTGACGGTTGCTACTACCATGGCCGAACTTGGTCAGCGAACGGCTCCAGTGAATATGCTTCGCGATGGACTTTACCGAATTGCCGAATTGCGGTACAATGACCCAGAGGGATACTCCCCGGAAGTGGTTGAACGCATGATGATAGCCCTGTTCGCCATGGTCCAAGCCATCGCCATTGACAAGGTTCCTGCGCCTGTAAATGAAACGACTACTACACCGTCTACGGACGCTGTAGTAGTCAAGGAAACGAAGATCGGGGAATCTACCATTCCACCATCCACGCCAAAGAACTAGTACAGCCAATAAAGTTTGACCGCTGCTTCAGGGATAGGGGCAGCGGTCATCTGAGACGCGCTTCGCAAATATCCTAGGTTCCCCTTCTGCGCTGGGAGACACTGAGGTTTTGGACGCCTGGGTGTTGAAGATGTCAGGTCGGTGGTGTCCATGCCCTTCAGCTCCACCACGGCGATGGCATTGCCGTCCTTCAGCACGGCGCCATCGGCCTTCCTGCTGCCCTTCTCGTTCTTGAACTCGCTGGTCAGCTCGTAGCCCAACACGCCCACGAAGTAGGCTGCTTGATCTATCACTAAGGCGAGTATAAGAATACTGAAGGCTGGGTGAATCATCGAATCACTCCCTTCAACTTAATAGCCTCAGATAGTCGGGCTGCCTTGTGACTCAAGCTTGAGCTTTTGATCTGATTATTTCCGGCTCATCCGTTTCCCGCGCTGCGCAATCTCCATCCCGCGCGCAACCTTTATCTCAGTTTCCATGATCAATTTCATATACCGTTCCTCCAGTTCATCTCGCTCTTCCGCTCTCTTCCGACAAATCTCACAAAGTCGCTTAGCCTCCTTTAAATCCTCAAGTGGGTCCCGCCCCTTCAGCAACCCCCTCCTTATTGTCGTGGTAGCGATCATATGAAGCACTACTGCGTTCGTGTGCATGAATTCCGGATACTGTTCGAACGCGTCCTTGCCGAGTTGCGCCTTTAATTCCCCCACATATCGCCAAGCCTCGGCCAGTTCCTTCTGCGCGCCCTCTCCTTTGGCCATCTCCGCCAATGCACAAGCCAATGTGTTCCATATCGATGCCCGGCATTGCGCTATCTGCTTCTGCACTTCACTCGTACGAACCTGCTCGATTTCTAACTCCTTATAGAGAACTAAAGCCATCCGACCATCATCGATGCACGGTTTTAGGCTCTTCCGTACCGAGGGCTGCCTCATATGTTTCGCCCATCGTGCAACGCATCTACCATGATAGAAGCGAGGATCTTTCGGAGCGACCTTCAAGCCGTCATTTGCCCAGCCAATAGACAGTTCATCCTCTCCAAGTCTCCTTGCCACCCAACAAGCCAAGTACAAATACTCAACGTTCTTTGTCTTACTCGCTTTGATCAGTACTTTCAATCTGTCATATATTTTATGTTCTACTTCTTCCCATTCCTCCTCGTGTGGAAAAAGGAAAAGCACCAATATTCTCAATATTTCCTGATGGTGGTCACCATCTCCATCAGCGAAGATGTACTCTAAGAAATCACGTAGCCGACTTAGCAGATTGTCCGAATCTATTCTTCCCGAACCAGGCTTAGTGTATAGATCGGTTATGCGCTCAATCAAGGAGCGAATCCTTTGCTCCTTGAACATAAAAAGTATGGGCAATCGATGCCATACGCCCATAATTCCATCCTTGGGCCCCGTTGTTGACTTCAATACCACGTTCCCCGATACGAGTCGGTGCACAGCACTCGCCAGCATCGTTACATAGTTCGAATCAAATATGAACTCATTGAACTTGGCTCTGTATCGATTTCCAAAATCCCTAGCTCGTGCTTGTTTCAGTAGCTCACTCAACTGTTCAATTAGTTCCTTCTTGGCACTCGATACATCTGTGCCAATGGGTCCCGCTTTGAGCATCTTTATCGCTCCATTGATTTTTTCTTGTATTGTATTCACATGCTCAAGAAGCGCATGACCGACAAAATCTGCACGACACTCATTCAACCAGCTCCTAACTTGTTTATCGCTATCTGCTAAACTCGCATTTACTGCTATGTTGAAGTCCATGGAACCCATACTTCGGCTAAGCTGCTCAAGGTCATCGTCGCTTTGGCGTAAGGCAATCTTCTTGGCTTGCTTGCTTGTCCTTTCAGTTGAACCATCACGTATCATACGCTCCAGCAAGAGTTCTGATACCCTTCGGAATGGATTGGTCTCCGGCGTCAGTTTATAAATCTCAATCGCCTTGTCTTCTAACACTTCAGACTTCGATGGGGTCGATGACAATATGAGAAACCGAATCTTAAGGTCGGGTCGCTCCCTTGCCAATGCTGCATTGAAGTTGATTACAAGGTCGGCGGCCTTGCAATCCACGGCCAAATTCATTCGGGCACGAATATTCTGTATGTTGATTCGGCGCCCTGCTCTCTCTCTAAGATCCGTTGCACGACTACTCGGACTACACGTCTCTATTATTGAACGGATATCCCCTAGTTCATCGAAAACCTTGTCATCGATTCTGACCACAAGCTTATCCTTGAGGAGATACTCCAGTCGCTCTGCCCCTATCTTAAGAACCGAGTTCGCCATCATCAAGAGATACGGCGTCTGCTTACCCAACTCCTCTAGCACATGCGCGTTACCCTCCGCACCTGGCTCATCCATAGCCCTAAGTAGATCTTCAACCACCCGAATAGAGGTAAATCCTTGCCGTCGCAAACTGTGCAGGAAGTCTTGAAAGCGGCTGTATTCGCCGCTATATTCATCCAATAGGAATAAACGCCGCGAAGGTGTGCTTAATAGCAACATGTATGTCGATTGCGCCTCCTGCGTCGCTCTCAGCCCGAAACGGTGAATTAAACCTTCACGCGCCTCCTTCTCATCATAGCCCATGGGCCCAATGCGCTGGCTGCCTAGTTTCAGAGGCAAGCAATACTCCTCGAGGTCATATGTATCGATGAAGTAATGGAATTTATAGCCTTGGGCCTCTAAATTCAATTGCGCCTCTAGCTTCCTGCGTGCCGATTCAATTCGGCCACCACGTAAATCCTCGAGCAGTCCGAGTCGCGGATCACTTTCACTTGCGTGCCCCAGTACTTCCTCAACCATCTGCGCGTGCGGGTTCCTCGTTGAGGACATCAAAAGCCAACTGCTCTCCTTCAGTCCCTTTACTCAGTTTTCCGTACAGCATTTCCGCAATAGGAATGTGCTCCAAAGCTGAAATGCGCCAGTCAATGCAACCGTTCAGAGCCATCTCGTCGTATTCCTTTGCATAGCGCATAGCTTGTGACTTCTCATCAGGCACCCTCAATCTAACCATCTGCATGTTGTAATCGTATTCATGGAACTTGCTTATCGCCAGCAATACGTGGCCAAAATGCTCTTGCATTTCGCCATCTTCAACCAATTCCGACATCCAACTTGCGGGAAGTGGTGCGCGGGTCTTACCCACCAAGTATGCAATCAATGCTCTGGCATATCTGTCATTGCGCAATAGGTTATCCCTGAAATAATCCGAACTTAATAAGACCTCCCCTAGCCTGGACTGCAAGTTCAGCACGGTTGGGGTCGGGTCCGCATACCTAGTCCAATAGTGCAACATCTTGAGCATACTCCCTTGATCCATGGAAAAAACTTCCAACTGTTCAGCAAGCGCTTCGTCGAAGGCCTTCATCTCATTCGGTCCCTTTTCGATAATTCTTGCTTGATGGCAGATATAAGAGTCCATGAAATTTGAGAACGCAGACCAGCCTGCTTTCAACACGTAATCCAGCGCCTCCCGAAAAAATGCCGCATTCATTTCCGGAACCATTGACTGCAATAGTGCTGGAATGTCATCTACTATCCTACCCCGTGGCAAACGCGCAAGCGCACGCAGAGTCAATTGTGCGATGTGGTCGTTCGTCCATTTTCGACTCATTCGTTTGGAGAACGCTATATACATTCTATCCATTGCTCCCCATCGTGGCCGGATATCTGCGATTGCGGTCAACAATACATTCTGCTCATACTCGCCCTCTCCTTCATCGTCGCAACCGCTCAGATATCTGCCAATCAAAGCCTCTTGGAAGTCCTTTCGCTTCCATTCAAGTCCCAATCGAACTAGCTCCCTATCAATCGCTTCAAGCCGTGCCGCATCTGTCTCATAGAAGTGGTCAAAAATGAACGTCGGCTCAATACCACGGACGATTCTATCAATCTCATTGAACCACGCGTCGTGATCAGCAATCTTGGCGAATTCCTTCAGGGTCATGTTGCCACTGTTTGTTTTAAACGTTTATATCCATCGTTACTCACACTTTCCCAGTCTCTCTCTATCGCAGTGAGTACCATTGGTCGCGTTGCACTATATGTCCTTCCATTCTTCTCGATCGGGAGATGGATATACTCATCCAGGCTCGTCACCGCACAATCCCTATGTGTAGGTCTAGTTCGCCCACAATGTGGAAGTTGCATAGACGATAGGAAGTAATTGCGCTCACTCCTTCGCCATGATCTATGGATTGCCGTGGGCTTAGTAACCTCTGTCACGTGTTTATAGTCCAAGCGCACAAATTGGGTCATCGGCTCCCATGCCAATCCTAAACTTTGGACGATAAAATTTTCAAATGCTCCGCAAGTGTCTGGATAGCGCGTGTATTCACCTTCCAACCGATTCAATTCATTCGCGGTGGTTACCCATACATTCCATCGCCACTTGGGGCCCTTACCACTGGTCTTCAGATTCGCCAGCGTTCCATTTGCGTAAAGACGCTCTAGTTCCCGTGTGTCACCTAAACTGATTTTGTGGCCCGCGTCGCGAAGTGTGTATTCCCGAAATGTGTTCATCGTCACCATGCGCACCAACCCAGTCTGGTTGCTAAACGTGCCACATAACGGGCAGCCCATGCCATAGTGCGGGGTGTACGCCTGCAACCACTCCTCATAGGCCATCATCACATTGTCCGTGTCGCTGTTAAATATCTGCTCCACCACGGAAGCATAGACACTTGCCGGAACCGCATTTCCTTCAAGATCGATTGCTAAGCAAGACAGCCATTGATGCACCATGAGTTCTCCAGCGGCTCTTCCTTCGTACCACTTCAGAAACTCAGACACGTCCGTGTGTGGATCCATGAACGGACTACAGTGTTTCCAAATAATATCGATTGTCTCTCGCAATTGCTCTGGTGCCATGATGACATGTTGTTTGGGCGGGGGGTTTAATATAGTCACCCGCACCCAATCATCGCTCGCATGGCCCAATGTCATTGGCAATTGAATCCCCATTTTGGTTCTCCCAAGGGTCTTGTTGCAGAAACAAATACGAATCTGAACGACTCAAGGTTCCCATCGAAATTGCCTCCTGTCGCAATCGTGACTGCATGATAGCTATGGGGTGATAAGGAACTCAACCTATGAGTCTTCATGGTTAACAGCAGCGTCGATGGAACACGTAAACCGCAAGGGCCAAAATATATACTTGCCTCGCTTGTACGCTCCGGCACCAACTTGTCTTTTCATAGTTCCGCTGTTGAGAACCTTACTACTTGTTTTGGGTCTCTCACTCAAACGCCAATAACGGTTCGTATCGTGCAAATGGACCCTGGGTTCGGAGCCGCGTTCAAGTCCGCACTGCACGCGGTCTGTGGCTTCCTGGAACAAGCAGCGAGCATCCCCAGCGCCGCATACCTCCTCCCCTTTTCCCGACCTTCGCGCCCCCATCGCCTTCGCCTGTCCTTCGCGGTGCTTCTGCCAACGAGGCGGGCTATGGCGAGCAAAGCATGAACGTCCTTTCCGTCGAACGCCTCGCCAAAAGCTATGGTCCACGCCAGCTCTTCAAGGACCTCAGTTTCGGGCTGGAGAAGGGCCAGAAGACCGCCATCGTGGCGCGCAACGGCAGCGGCAAGAGCACCCTGCTGAAGTGCATCGCGGGGCTGGAGACCGCGGACGAGGGCATCGTCACCTTCAACAAGGGCATCCGCGTGGGCTACCTGGACCAGAGCGTGCAGATGAACGCCACCCACAGCCTGGTGGATGAGATGCTGGACCGCGACGACCCCATCACCGCCGCGATCCGCGACTACGAGCATGCCGTGGCGAAGGGACTGGACGGCAAGGCGATGCAGCAGGCCTTGGACCGCATGGAGGAACTGCAGGCCTGGGACCACGAGGCCCGCGTGGTGAGCATGCTGCACCGCTTCGGGCTGCGCGACATGGAACAGCCGGTGAACACCCTGAGCGGCGGCCAGCAGAAACGCCTGGCCATGGCCAAGGTGCTGATCGACCTGCCCGATGTGCTGATCCTGGACGAGCCCACCAACCACCTCGATGTCCATATGATCGAGCAGTTGGAGGAGGAACTGGGCACCCCCGGCATGACGCTGCTGCTGGTGACCCACGACCGCTATTTCCTGGACAATGTGTGCGACGAGATCATCGAGATCGAGTTCGGCGTGCTCACGCGCTACAAGGGCAACTACAGCTACTACGTGGAGAAGAAGGCCCTGGCCGACGAGGTGCGCGACGCCACACAGCACCACCTCCAAGGCTTGATGAAGCGCGAACTGGAGTGGGTGCGCCGCATGCCACGCGCACGGGGCACCAAGAGCAAGAGCCGCCTCGATGCCTTCGACAAGATCAAGGCCGATGCAGGCCGGCGCTACGACCGCGAACAGGTGAAGCTGGAGGTGAAGACCGACCGCCTCGGCGGCAAAGTGATCGAAGCGCGCAACCTCACCATGGGTTTCGGCGACCCGGCGGACAAGGAACGCTACAAGCCGATCGTATCACACTTCAACTACTCCCTGAAGAAGGGCGACCGCATCGGTATCGTGGGTCCCAACGGCATCGGCAAGAGCACCTTCCTGGAACTGCTGATCAAACGCCAGGAGCCGGACATGGGCAAGGTCACCATCGGGGACACGGTGGTGCTGGGCATCTTTGATCAGCAGCGCCTGCAGTTCAAGGAGGACCAACGGATCCTGGAGGTGGTGCGCGACATCGCCGAGGTGATCCCGCTGAACAAGGGAAAGTCGATGAACGCCTCACAATTGCTGGAGCGCTTCCTCTTCGACAAGGAACAGCAGTACCAGTACGTGAGCACGCTGAGCGGCGGTGAACTGCGCAGGCTGCAGCTGTGCACGGTGCTGATGAAGAACCCCAACGTGCTCATCCTCGACGAGCCGACCAACGACCTGGACATCCCCACGCTGAACGCCCTGGAGGATTTCCTCTCGGACCTCGATGTCTGCCTGCTCATCGTGAGCCACGACCGTTTCTTCATGGACAAGCTGTGTACGAAGCTGCTGGTATTCGAGGGTGAAGGGCTGATCAAGGAATGGGTGGGCAGCTATTCGGACCTTCGGGAGAAACAACGCATCAGTGCAAAGCAGCCGACACCCCGCAAGGAGGAGCCTGTTGCAGCACCACCACCACCCAAGGCCGACAAGGCGAAGAAGCTCACCTATGCCGAGCGCCTGGAACTGGATCGGATCGACAAGGAGATGCCCGCCTTGGAGAAACGCAAGGCGGAACTGCTCGCCGAACTGGCCAAGGGAGGCACCGACCACCACGTGATGATGGAGCGCTCCATCGCACTGGACCGCATCGTGGCCGACCTGGACCGCCTGACCGACCGGTGGTTGGTGTTGAGCGAGAAGAACGGGTAGTGCGTCAGAACTTGGCGCAGGGTACGATACGCCGCCGCGATGCGCTGCGCTTGCGGTTCTTCTTCACGATCTCGTACAGGATCGTCAGTTCGTGTGCACCACCGCCATGTGCTGCCAGGCGTGAAATGGTGATGTCGTAGCTGTATCCGAAGCGCATGTCGTTCACGGTGACACCCACCAGAACGGCGATGGCATCGTTGTTCATGTAACCCGTGTCGTAGCGCTTGAACAGCGGTATGCCGCGATACCAGAGCCCTGCGAAGAATGGATCGTGCTCGTAGTACGCACCCAGATCGAGCTGGTCGTATTTCTCCTGGCCCTTGTAGTTGAACGCGAACACGAAATGCTGCGCATGCTTCCGGATCACTGGGGTGCGCACCGGCATGCGGTAGCCCCCATGCATGCTCAACTTGCGTGGGATCCGCGACTCGTTCTCCAGCAGCGACTGGTTGGGACGGTTGAGGTGGTGGACCGATGCACCGAACCACATCTTGGGCGTGAAGAAGAGCAACCCGGTGGCCATGTCGGCATAACTGATGCTATGTCCTTGCAGGTTCTCAAAGGTCCCGATATCACCTCCACGCGCCAGCTGGTCGCTGAAAAGGAGTCGCGAATAATCCACCGCATGGTTCACCCAACCGAACTGCAGCGAAGGTCGGAGGAACACCTTCCGCTTGATCTCGATCTCATATGCGTACTGCCCCGCCACGGTGGTGTAGCGCAACGCTCCGGCGCCTGCCTTATCGTGGGTCACCAGCAAGCCGATACCGCTGTGAACCTCCGGCATATAG
>JBGTIB010000037.1:0-32485 GCA_041745875.1 Flavobacteriales bacterium
AAACACCTTTGACCAAGAAATGGGAGTGGAGGATGCCAGTGACTACAAAAACGAAACTGACTGGGTTGTCAACTACTGGCATTCTGGAGGACAATATGAGCCACATGACATCACACTTGGATGGTTGGGGACAACCTTGGCTAATGACAACAACAACTGCCCCAGCCGCTTCAACGGCAGAGAGGTGAAGCTCACCGAAACCTTGATCACCCAGGTGGAGGACGAACTGGACGCAGCAAAGTCCGCCTATATCAACACGGCATACGTGTTCAACAACCTGATCGATGGTGGCAATACCGATGCGGTGGTACAGGAGGTGCAGGAGAGTTGGCCTCAGGATGCGTGGGACCTGCGCGACTATTTATTAAGCAGAAGTCCCTACCTAAGCACCGAGGTGCTGATGGAGATGATGCTCAAGAACATCATGCCGCAGGCCATGGTGCTGGAGATCTGCCTAGCCAATCCCGAGGCCACTAAGAAAGATGGCTTCATCCGGTGGGCCGAATACGAGGCACCCATCCCACTGCCCAGTTACATGCTCGATCTGATCGCCGGCTCCTGGGCGCCGAAGACCTTCCGTATGCAACTGGAGGCGCAAATGGGTCAGCACCATGCGGACATGAGCGTTGCGGCCGATCTACTGCAGGCATCGTTCCGCGCAGAAGAAGAAGAAGTGCCCGTAAACGAAATGCTATCTGTTTGGCAAGCATTGCCCAATTATGGTGCTCGGTACTCCGAGGCACAGATACACCTTCGGAATGCCGACTTCGATGGCGCACGGGATGTTTTGAACGGCCTTGCTTCGAATTACCCGATGAAGGAAGGTCGCGAAGCGGAACGCGATCGCACGCTTTGGTATATAGACCAGCTGGAGAATTTACATTCTGAAGGCCGCTCCACCATGCAGCTGGATGCCGCCGAAGTAGCCCAATGGTTGTCCTTCGCAGAAGGCGCTCATGACCTGCCTGGAGCGTGGGCTCGGAATGTGCTATGCTTCGGCTACTCCGTTTGTCCTTATGGAACGGGGGGCGCATCTGGTGGCAATAAAGCGCTGCGCCCAACCACGCTAGACATACCAGTAAACGAAGAACCAACCCTCAGCATACATCCAAACCCGGCAAATGCGTGGGTGGCGATTACATACCGGATTCCAGGCGAAGCAGAGCGTCCATTTGCGCGCATCATGGATGCACGGGGCCGAGAGGTGTATGGTCTTGCCCTATCCGGCACAGAGGGCCAACAATTATGGGACACACGTACAGTACCCGCCGGGGTATACAGCGTGGAACTTTTCAATGGCAGCAACCGCGTTGGCACGCAGCGCGTGGTGATCCAAACTTTCAAATGATGCGCCAGCTCGCCTTGTTGGTGGCCATTGCTACGGTGGCCACCAACAGCGGGGCACAAGTCCCGCTCACCGTGGACACCAATTTCCGGTTCTATTACACACCGGATGTGATGGACTATTGGGGTGGGGCGATCAACTACTGGGGTCCTGCCGTTGGATACATACACCTTCGCCACAACGGAGACATTCTGCTGAGCGGAGGGCAATTGATGCCCGTTGAGCAGATCCCTTGGGGATACGACAGGCCTATGATCATCTCCAATTCAGGGGAAGCGGTGGATTTCTTATCCACGGGTGCTGCATTCGCATACGACTTGCCTTTGGCTGACCAGTACTTTGGGTCGAACAAGCGCTTCAACTACGATGGCACTCAGGATGTCACCTTCTCATCAGGACAACAGGAGTTCGTGATCAACAATCGAAATCCATCGGGTTGGTATTTCTTCGATGATTTATCAGGGTTCAATGCGGGCTATTTCACACTTCAAGGCGACCCGGCGCAATACGTGTTGAAAAAAGTGGACCAATGGGGCGGGAGAGACACCACCTTCCAGCTAAGGCATGCCACACACCCGTTGGGGCCTGTCGGGCGTTACATCCATCCTTTGAGCAACGGACAGTTCCTCTTGAATGGAAGGTGGACCCATTATGACGGACACCCCAGTGGCACGGTGGTGCGGATCAATGCGGATGGTTCAAAGGATACCACCTTCCACTTCGCCTCATGGCAAGGTGAAGTTGCAGCGATCCATGAACAGCCCGACGGCAAAGTGATCATGGCCGGCCGCATCTGGATGAACGGCATCGCGGACACCCTGCATCTGGTTCGGGTTGATCTGGATGGCTCGCTTGACAGCACGTTCAACAATTTCCTGGACTTTCGTGCTGGTACCCATGCCTTCAGTTCTATGTGCGGTGTAAATGTTTTGGAGCGCATTGATGAGCAGCGGATCGTGGTGGGAGGATACTTCACCACCATCGATGGTGAGCCACGCGGCTGCATTGCCTGTGTGGACAACTCGGGCAACCTCCTCGATTGCTGGGCCGGTGGCGGCCTGCACCCTGTCTCCTTTACACCAGGTGGGGCTCCTAATTTCAGTTTGTACGGCTTCAAATACCTAACCACTGGCGAGTGCTATCTCTTCGGCGGTTACAATGGCTTCACCGATGCCAATGGATACCATCCGGAGCAGGTGTGTATGTCCAGATTGCACATGCCGGATGTAGGGATTGCGGAGCCAAGAATCCAAGAGCCGCAGTTGCGGGTTTGGCCGAATCCTGGCAATGAGACTTTTAACTTGGAGTGGAAAGGGAGATCCGTGAGCGAGGTCCAAATACGGGATGCATTGGGCCGCCATGTGCTGGCCGAACGGAATGTCTTGAACACTACGCCCATCGATGCCTCGAAGTTGGCCCCTGGCACCTACACAGTGCTGGTGCGGAATGCCCTCGGTGAGCAGGCGGTGGCCAAATGGATCAAGCCATGAGGAACACATTCACCGTCTTCGCCTTCTGGCTGGCCTGCCTTGGCCCTGCCGCCGCCCAATCCTGGTTCCCCGATGGTGCCACGTGGCAGCACAATTACTTCAATGGCGGGTTCGTGGGTTACATCCGTATGGTGGCAGATGGCGATACGCTGCTTGGTGGCCAACAGGCGCGCGTGTTGCGGCGCGAGATCGTGGTGGCAGGGTTGGATCCACCTCATTTTGTGAGTGTCTGGCCGAGGGAGCCTTTCGGGGTTACGCAATCGGAAGGTCTGGTGAGCATCTGGGTGCCTTCCGAGCAAACCTTCGACACCTTATGGAATATGAACGCCCTGCCGGGTGACAGTTGGCGCTTGGCACCGATGACGGAGTTCATTACATGCGATCCGGAGAGCTACGCGGTGGTGATCGATACCGGCCATACCACCATAAGCGGTGTGGATCTGCGCTGGCTGGCGGTGGACCTGCACTACCTCTATCAGGGCATTGAGGAGGCCATGGAGCGCGACACGATCATCGAGCGCATCGGCCCCACCTGGCACTACTTCACACCGCACGACTTCTGCATCGGTTGGGTGGATGGCGGAGATGGCCTGGACCTGCGCTGCTACACCGATGCGGAGATCAGCTACAACCGCACGACATTGTCCTGCGAGAGCCTGCTAAACATCGGCGAGGTACCTGCGCAGGCACCCACCCGCCTGGTGAACGACGGCGCGGGGGCGTTGCGCGTGCTGATGCGTGCCGAGACGCCCTTCGCCCGGCTCGAACTTTACGACGGTACGGGCCGCCGCCTGATGGACCTGCGTGTGCGCGATGGCGATCCGTTGCGGCCCGATGCTGCTGGCATGCTGGTCTACCGCTTCACCGATGCCGCTGGCCGCTCCATCGGTGTGGGCAAGGTGCTGTTGGAGTGAACAGGCCTAAGCACGGACCGGTCCCATACCCGCATGCAGGAACCTGCGACCCAGGCTGCGCAGTGGGATCCACGATGCCAGCAGCCCGATCGTGGTGATCGACACGAACACGATCACCAGGTCCAGGGGCAGGACCTTCACCGGGTAGTGCTCCACGATCGAGCCGGTGAGCTCCACCAGACCGAATTGGATCTGTGCCCAGCAGATGGAGAGCCCCAGCAGCAGGCCCACCGCGGTTCCGCTCAGTACGATCAGCAGACCTTCGTGGAAGAAGATGCTGCGGACGACGCCCGGCGTGGCGCCCATGCTCATCAGTGTGCGCATGTCGTTGCGCTTCTCGATCATCATCATGGTGAGTGAAGCGATGATGTTGAAGGCGCCGATCAGGCCGATGAAGGCGAGCACGATGAAGGTGAAGACCTTTTCCGAAGCGTTGGTGCGGTACATCAATTCGTTCTTCTGGTGGCGGGTGCGCACCACGAAACCATCGCCCAGAACATTGCGCAGGTCGCGTGCGGCCCGTTCGATGTTCGACTCCGGTGCCAGCTGCAGTTCCAGCGCGTTCACCTGGCCATTGTACTGAAGCAATTCATCCGCCAGCTCCAAGGGCACCACCACGTATTTCGCGTCGAAATCCATGTTCATGCTGAAGGCTCCACTGACCGCCACGGCCGTATGCTCGAAGGCACGCTGCTGCATGGCGCTGAGCTTTCGCCCCCGGATGGGTGCGCTGATCTCCAGCGGCTGGAACACGCCGTCATCCAAGGGCACGTCCAGGTCCATCTTCAAGGCGATGCCAAGGATGGCCGTGGGATCGTGGTTGTTGCGCAACAATGCCGAACCGGCATAGAGATGCTGCTGCATGTCGCTCATATCGAGGTATTGTGGCTCCACGCCTTTCAGGGTGGCAACGGCCTGTTGGTCCCCGCAACGCAAAAGCACGTTCTCCTCGATGGACCACGATGTGGCGGACACCGGTACGCGCGCCAGCAGGGCTGTCAGGTCCAGCGAATCGCGGTCGAAGGTCTTGCCCGTGGCAGGTGTGATGGTCAGGTCCTGGTCGAAGGGACTGTACATGCGCTCCACCAGTTCGCCGATGCCATTGAGCGTGCTGAGCACCACCACCATGGCCGCCGTGACCACCGCGATCACCACGATGCTGATGCCCGTGATCACGTTCACCGCATTGCGCGAACGTTTTGCCAGGAGATAGCGGCGGGCGAAGAGCAGCGGGATGTTCATGGAGGCAGTGCGAAGATGGCGAGGATCACCGTTCAGCCGTTGACCGGGTCCCTCACTTGTCGCCTTTCCCGCCTTTCGTACGCCCCATTTTCACCTGGTAATCGTCCGGATTGCCGGTCACGTTCATCGTCAGGTATCCTTTGATCGGACCTTTCTGGTCGGCGATGATCTCCTCTTCGGCACGGTCCAGTTCGGCCAGCTCCTCGCGCGCCTTGGTGCTGGACCGCAGCTTGCTCTTGATCGCATTCCAGCTGGCTTGTTTCACCAGACCCAGCGGGATGCGCATGTTGTACTCCATGTCGAGGTCCACGGATTGCCGACCGCTGATGTGGATGTACCCCAGGGTGCTGGTCACCTTCATTTCGGGGATGTGCAAGGCGCCATCGCGGAAGGTGAAGGTGTTGCTCAACTCGCCGAAGCGGATGTTGTCCAGGTCGCGCTGGCCCATGAAATCGGCCATGGCATGCATGGGGCCAAAGTTGGCCAGGCGCCCGTCGATCACGCTCAGGTCGGCCACCACGGTGGTATGTGCCATATCTGGCACCAGGTCGGGGTGGATGCGTGCATCGATCCGCAGGGTGCCGCTGACACGGCCATGCAGGTTGTCGTTCACCACGATGTCCTGGCCGAAGTTGTCCATCTTGTACATCACTTGGTCGAGGTCCACATCGGCCACACGCAGGTCGCCATGCAGCATGATGTTCCCGCTGTCCGAGCCGTTGAACTCGCCACGCAGGAACACCGTCCCACCTGCGGCCTTGAAGTGCATCGTATCGATGTGGACGATGCGGTCCTTGGTGGTGCGGACCGTGCCGCGCAATTCCTCCAGCAGGCTGCGGTGGTGGCGGATGCGCCCTATGTCGGCCTCCAGGGTCATGTCCGGGAAGGCCAGTGCGAACAGGTTGAAGGCCTCGGCATGCGCCACGGTGTCGCCCCTGTCCGGATCCCATGCACCGATCTCGTCGAAGTCCAATGAATTGGATCGGATGCGACCGGTGATGCGCTTGTTCACGAGGTCATCGTCCAGGAAATGTTGCAGGTACAGGTCGGCCCGCAGGTCGCTCTTGCCCATGGCGAGTTGCAGGTCCTTCAGGGTGATGCAACCGCTGGTATCGGTCAGGACATGGCCGTCCACATCGCGCAGTGCAGGCAGGTCGTTCAAGCGCACCGTGAGGTGGTCGATGTGCGTGTCGCTGATGAAGCCCTTGCGGGTGAAGGTGTTGCTGAGCATGCTGCCCGAACCGCGAAAGAGCAGGTCCTGTACCACTTCCTCGTCGATGCTGTCATGCACGAAGGCTTTTCCATCATACACCAGGAGTTCCTTCGCATTGAAGTAGGGGCTCTTCACGGAAATGCGGTGCATCACGGTCTCCTGCCGCGTGCTGTCCAGCAATGCGCCCAAGTTGCTCACACGCGCGTTCGCATGCAGACTGTTGCGCCCGATGGTGATACCGAAGTCCTCCATGTTCAGGAGCGTGTCGTTCACGGCGAAACGGCCGCTGATGTCGCTGACGGCGAAGGGGTATTTGGCTGTTCGGAACTCCAGGTGGCGGAAGTCAACAAGGGTCGCCGGTATGTAACGGCTGTTGTCCACGGCATCCACCGTGGTGTGCAGGTCCAGGTCGAAGCGCAGGTCGTACACGGTGTCTTGTGCCCATGGCGCGTCGGGCAGTTTGCCGGTCAAGGAGAGCAGCTCGGCCATGTGCAGCGCACGACTTTCACCGTGCAGCGACAAGTCCACCGGTGCATTGGTGTGGTGCATCAGGGCCGAAACGTTGGTGATCCCGAAGTCGATGGCCAGGTCGCTTTGGCCCACACGCACACGGAGACCCTCGCTGCGCAAGTCGTCGCCATCCAGCAGGATCCGGCCATTCAGTCCTTCCACGGGTCGTGCGAGCGCGGCCAGCTTCAATGATACATCCTTGAAGGTGATGTTGCTGGTGACGCCGTCGGTCATCTTGGTGGCGAAGTGCAGTACGCTATCAGGCCCCACGTATTCGTCCAGCGTGATGTCGATCGTGACCTGCCCGGAGCCGTCCTCGATGGCATCCAGTTCATAGAAGGTGCGCAGGTGCTCCAGTTGGAAGTCCGCGTGAAACTCCATCGTGATCCGCGGGTCCAGCAAATTGTCCACACGGATGCTGCCGCGCATCAGTCCTTTCTCGGGTTCCCCGTAGAGGTTCTCCAGGGTCAGGAAGGCGTTCTCCAAGCCACCATCGTCGCCGGTACGGAAGTGTCCGGTGAAGGCGACATCGCGCAGGGCTTTTTCGTGTTTGGTGTGGTGGAAGACCGTGTTCTTGCAACCCAGCCGCAGTTCGATCAACGGACTTTGCACATCGATGGGCCCTGTGATGGTTCCGCGGAACATGATGTCCCCTTCGTTCTTGAATTCCTTCAATTTCTCATATACCTCGGGCGGCGCGAACGCGATGAAGGTGTCGAAATTCTTCTTGCGACCGCCCACGCGCAGGTCCAGCATTAGTTCGTCGTCAAGGTCCAGCGTGCCTTCCATGTCGAGCATGCCGGTCTCCACTTCCAGCTTGCTCGGGAGGATCGTGAGCAGGCCATCGTCCAGGGTCAGTTCGCAGTGCAGCGCGAAGGGCAGCTGGCGGAACCAGGTGGTGGTGCCCGAGGTGTATCGGTCCAACACCAGGGTGCTCTCCAGGCCGATGTGCATGTCGCCTTCGATATAGCTCAGGAAGGCTTTCGCTTCTTGGATATCGAGCACCAGTTCATTGCCATCGCCACCGTGGTTCACTTCGTGCAGGGTGATATCGCGCAGGGTGATGTTGCGCAGGTCGAGATGTGTTGAGCCACCGTCCTCCTCTTCCTCATCGCGTTCCTTGGCGCGGGTCAGGTTGTAGGTGCCGTCGGCATATTTCTCCAGGAACAGATGCCCGCCACTGATCAAGATCTTGCGTATGGTGTATTCGCCGCGCAACAGATCGAACACATCGAAGCCCACATACACGTCATCGAAGGCATAGATCGGTGCATCATCAAGCGTATGCTTGTCGGCATCGAAGCGGACGCCTTTGATGTCGATGCTGATGTAGGGGAAGGCACGGAAGGGAGAGAGCTCCACCCTGGCATAGCTCAGACTACCATCCTGTCCTTCGTTGAGGGTGGCGATCAGCTCGTCGGCGATCTCATCCTCGTGGGCGTAGAGCACATAGCACAACGCACCGAATATCACGGCCACAATGCCGAACACGATCAGCAAAGCTTTGAGCAGTAGGCGGAGCGGGCGCTTCATCGTGTCCGGGGGATACGCGAAGATCGTACCATCAGCGCTACGTCCCGAATTGCTTTGGGCAGCGATTATTCACCGCCACGCCTTCACCACCAGTCCCGTTCCCGTCCTGTGCGTCATCCGCACATCCGCCATGTTCAGCACAAAGGCGATGGGGTAGGCCACCAGGTAGTAGAAAGGCAGTATGATGAAGAAGGCCTTGCTCGCCTGCAGCATCAGCAGCGGCCACTTCATGCTGAGCTTCCAGCTGATCTTGCCGGGAGCGCCATAGCTGTAACGGGCCTCCACGCGACTGAATCCATTGCGCAGGCATTTCGCACGGATATCGTCGATGTTGTAGCCGTCGCGTACGTGCTCTTCGATGAAGGAGCCTTCGCCCTCCTCATGCACGTCGCTGCCGCCCTGGTCGCTGGGGGTGCTGATGATGAGCATGCCGCCGTGTTTCAGCGAAGTGCTGTAGCAGCGCAGCGCTGCTTCGTCCTCCAGGATATGCTCCATCACGTCCACGCACACCACCAGATCGAAAGCGTCGGGCTGCTGGAACCTGGTCACATCGCCCACCGCGAACTTCACCTGCGGCCTGCCGATGCGCTGGAAGAAGGCGTTGCAGTCGGCCACCTGTTCGTCCTTCACATCGATGGCAGTAATGCGCGCCTGCTGTAGCTGGCTGCTGAGCCAATACGTGTACTGCCCGAAGCCAGCACCAGCATCGTAGAGGTGCATGCCCTTGCCACCCTCGCTGAGCGAAGTCGAAGCGCGGGTGTTCCGTATCCAGGCACTCAGTTCCCGCTGAATATGCCAGGCCCGCAACAGCAGCAGGTCCAGCAGGTGGTAGAAGAGCTTCCGAAGGAAGGGCGAGCGGTTGAAGACCTTGCCCAGCTGGCGTTTTACGGGATCGTATTGCATCCGGGGCCTACTGATATGGAATGCACCGTATGTCGACCCAAAGGGTCGACGCTACGGGTGCGGATCTGGAGCGTACGTGCCAAGCTGCCTGCTCTTCAGCCTTTGAGAAGTTTGTCGATCTCCTCGGCGCGGTCCAGCGAATCGTCGATGTGGAAATGCAGCTCGGGTACCACACGCAGTTGCTTGCCGATCCGCTGCCCCAGCTGGCCGCGCAGTCGGTGTCCGTTGTCCCTGATGTTGTCCAGCACCACCTGTTTGTCCTTTACGGGGAAGAGGCTCAGGTACACCTTGGCAAGCCCCAGGTCGGGTGAAACACGGACCACGGTGACGGTGATGAGGCCGCCGGGTAGCAAGGTGCGGGCCTCCTGCCGGAAGATCTCGGCCAGCTCCTGTTGCAGCAGGCTGTTCACCTTGTTCTGTCTGATACTGTCCATTGCCCCGCGAAGGTAGTGGGATGCTCGTTGTTCGTTGGCCCGTTCAGCGTGCATCGTTCATCGTTCAGCATTATTCAAGGGAAGACGCTGGCACGGACAACGACCTACACCCGATACCTTCGCCTCTTCGCATGCGCATCTTTCTCCGCATTCTCCGCTTCGGCGCGCCTTACCGGCACTACGCTGCGCTCAATGCGCTGTTCAACCTGCTGGGTACGGTGTTCCACCTGGCCTCGCTGCTGCTCTTCATTCCCTTTCTGAGGCTGCTTTTAGGTCAAGTTCAGCCCGTGCATGAACGGCCCGCAGCACTCTGGACCAAGGAAGGACTCGAGGGCACCTTCAACTGGGGGCTGACCCAGCTGATCGAGCTCTACGGCAGCATGGGCGCCTTGCTGGTGATCTGCTTCGCCGTGGTCGGGCTTTTCCTGCTGAAGAACCTCTTCCGCTACCTGGCGCTGATCGCCATCTGCAATTTCCGGAACAGGATCGTACGCGACATCCGGTCAAGGATCTACGCCAAGATGCTGGAGCTGCCCCTGCGGTATCATGCAGGCGAACGCAAAGGCGACCTGCTGGCGTTGATCACCAATGACATGCAGGTGATGGAGTTCTCGGTGATGTATTACATCGAGATGATCTTCCGCGAGCCCATCGCCGTGCTGCTTTTCCTGGGCGCCATGCTCACGCTCTCGCCACAGCTCACCGTCATCTCCCTGCTGCTGCTACCGGTAAGCGGACTGCTGATCGCACGGATCAGCCGCAGTCTGAAACGACGCAGCACACGCGTACAGGAGAAAAGCGCTGACCTGCTGGCCCGTGTGGAGGAGACACTTGGTGGCATCCGCGTGGTGAAAGCCTTCAACGGCGAGGCGGACATGCAACGGCGATTCGAACGGGAGAACGACATGCTGATGCGCTCCACCATCGCCATGTTGCGTCGGCAGGATATCGCATCGCCACTCAGCGAGACCCTCGGCGCTGCGGTGATGGCTGCGATCGCGTATGTCGGTGGCAGCTTCGTGCTGGGCGTGGAACCGACCCTGAGCGGCGACAGCTTCCTGGGCTTCATCATCATCTTCTCGCAATTGCTGGCACCGATCAAGGGCTTCTCCCAGGGGTGGAGCGCCATTGCCCGGGGAGGGGCCAGCGGCCAGCGCATCTTCGATCTGCTCGCCGTGGAGAACGCGGTACAAGAGAAGCCGGATGCCATCGCGCTCGGCACGTTCAATTCGGGCATCGAGTACCGCGACGTGGCCTTTTCCTACGACAGTACACCCGTGCTACAGGACATCCGCATCACGATCCCGAAGGGCCGCAGCGTGGCCTTGGTGGGCACTAGCGGCAGTGGAAAGACCACCCTCGCCAACCTGCTGCCGCGCTTCTTCGATGTCGGGAAGGGAGCGGTGCTCATCGACGGCCACGACATCCGCGACCTGCGCATCAAGGACCTGCGCGCTTTGATGGGCATCGTGACCCAGGACAGCATCCTCTTCAACGATACGGTGGCCAACAACATCGCATTCGGTACACCCGGCGTGGCATTGGCGGATATCGAGCGGGCGGCACGGATCGCCAACGCGCACGACTTCATCACCAACCTGGAACAGGGCTACCAGACCAACATCGGCGATGGTGGAAATCGCTTGAGCGGTGGACAGAAGCAACGCCTGAGCATTGCACGTGCCGTGTTGAAGAACCCACCGATCCTGATCTTGGACGAGGCCACCAGCGCGCTGGATACGGAGAGCGAACGCCTGGTGCAGGAAGCACTCGTCAAGATGCTCGAAGGGCGCACCAGCCTGGTGATCGCACACCGATTGAGCACCATCCAGCATTGCGACGAGATCTGCGTGATGCAGCAGGGGCGGATCATCGAACGGGGTACGCACAACGAATTGTACGCTGCGGGCGGGCAGTACAGGAAGTTGTGTGATCTGCAGGCCTTTGGCTGAAGTTGAGGATCCAGCGGACCGGGTCCATCGGCTCCACATCACTCCCTCTTCCTGAAAAGTCTATCAAAGAAGTTCTTGTCTTTCTTCCTTTCATCGCTCCCCTCGGTTCCCTTCTCCTTTCTCGGGGTGAAGATGTCCTCGATGAACCGTTGCAGGTCGCTGGCCCTGTGTCTCGGGTCGCAGTCCAGATCGATGTCATATCCCGAATACAGGTCGAAACTGAGCAGGTACTTCTTGCGCAACGTGGGCTTGCTTTGGATCTCCTTGAGCACCATGCCGGCGATCGGCAATGCCAGTTGCGAACCGGTGCCCAGACTGCTATTGAAGTGCACCGATGGGTCGAAGGCCCCCACCCAGCTGCCCACGACAAGTCCTGGCGTATAGGCCACGAACCAGGCATCGCTGTAGTTCTGTGAGGTCCCTGTCTTCCCCGCGATCGGCACCGTGATCCCAAAACGCGAACGCAGCGCGGTACCCGTCCCCTGATCGATGGCACGTTGCAGCATCGCTGTGATCGCAGCAGCAGTATTGGCTTCCAGCGCTTCGTGTGACTTGGGCGCCTTGGCCTGGAACAAGACCTTACCGGACGCATCGGTGATCTTGGTGATCAGCACTGGATCCACGCGTTGTCCCCGCATGGAAAAAGCTCCGTATGCGGGCACCAGCTCCTTCAGGCTGATGCTCGATGCACCCAGCGAGACAGCGGGTTTGTCCACATCGCGGGTGGGCAGTCCGAGGGCTGCGAAAGTGCGGCGCACCGTATCCACACCGGTCTTGAAGTACAGGTCCACGGTGGGGCGGTTCATGCTCTTGGACAACGCGTACCACATGGCGACCTCGCCCTCGATCGTGTCCCGGTCGAAATTGTCCGGCGCCCAGTCCTCAAGATCAGAGTAGGTCTTCCGGCTGTTATCCAGATAGTCGCAGGGCAGCATTCCTTTCTCGAGCGCTGCGGCATAGATCACCGGTTTGATGGTGCTGGCCACCTGGCGCCGTGCTGTCACGAGGTCATAAGGCAGGTAGCGATGATCGTTGCCGCCCAACCAGGCACGCACGGCCCCGCTCGCCGGTTCCATCATGAACACCGCACCGTTCAGGAGTTTGTGGTAGGTCCAGAGGCTGTCGCGGTAGCTCATCTCCTCTACGCGCCGCGTGCCGTGATCGTACACTTCGCGGCGGCGTTTTTCGTCGATCTTCCACTTCTCTGTGCCCTTGGAGGCATGTTGCTTTTCCCAGGCAACGCGCGCCTTCCGGCTGCGTAGCTCCTTGTCCAACTTGGGTTGCATCTCCGCCAGATGCTTGTGTACCGCTTCATGTGCGGAACGTTGGAGCGTGGGATCAAGCGTGGTATGGATGCGCAGTCCGTCCTTCTCGATGTTGTAGTTGGTACCGGTGCGCGTGCCAACATCCTTCAAGATGCTACGGGCCTCCTTCGCCACCTGTGCATTGAAGTATCCGAAAACATCCAGGGCATCGTTGCCGCGATAGGACAGTGTCAAGGGAAGCTGCTTCAAGCTATCTGCCTCGTCCGCTTTCAGATGCCCGCGCTCTTGCATCAAGGCCAGTACGATGTTGCGGCGGGCCTTTGAGTCCGCAGGGTTCAGCCGTGGATTGTAGCTGGTGTTCGCCTTCAGCATGCCGACGAGCACCGCCGCCTCTTCCACCTTCAATTGTTTTGCCCCTTTGCTGAAATAGCGTTGCGCCGCGCTCTCGACTCCATAGGTGTTCTCACCGAACGGAACGCTGTTGAAGTAGAGCACCAACACATCGTTCTTGGTAAGCACGCGCTCCAAGCGCTGGGCCACGAGCGCCTCCTTCATCTTGTTCACTGGAATGGTGAGCGGTCCGTGGCGCTTGCGGCCGTAAAGATTCTTCACGATCTGCTGCGAGATGGTACTGCCGCCACCGCCGCTCCTGTCTCGGCCCAGCAAGGTTCGGACGAAGACGCGCACGTAGCTCCGGCCATCCACGCCTTCATGCTCGAAGAAGCGTGCATCCTCGGTGCTTACGAGCGCATCGATCAGGTGGCGCGGCAGGTCGTCGTAGCTCACATTGGTGCGGTCCTGTGCGAAGAGCTTGCCGATGGTGCTGCCATCGCTGCCCAGCACCAGGGTTGCTTGTTCGTGGCGGATGGAACGGAAGGCCTCCTCGGTCGGAAGCGCGCCGAAAACGCCCATGCGCACCGCCTGCATGAAGCCGAGGAATGCCACGAAGACCATGGCGATGCCAATGAGCGCCACCTTCAGCAGCGAGGTCCCTTTCCCGGTGGACTTCCCCTTTCTTGGGGCCTTGCGTTTGACAGGGCGTTTGGCCATCTGTGACTACCGTCGAGGAACGCGATCAGTTCTTCATGGAGTATCCGTGGGCTGACCGACACGACTTTGCACCGATGTGCAACGGGAGCGCTTCAGGCGGATCGACAGCACGCATGCGGCGATCATGCTCCTTCCGGATCCTCGCCCTCCTCGTCCAGGAAATAGCTGTCCTTGTAAAGCAGGTCGCTTTCGTACGGGTAGCGCGCCACGTGCAAGGCCTTCACACGTTCGTACAACAGTCTGCGCAGCGCATCGATGTTGCTGCGTTCCACCGCACTGATGAAGATGCATTCCTCGCCGGCCATGCGCGCCATCCAAGTTTCCTTCAGTTCGTCCAGGGTGAATTGGTCCACGCGTTTCGGCGCCAGATCATCCGGGTCGTGGTGCGACGGCCGGTACGCGTCGATCTTGTTGAACACCACGATCACCGGTTTGTCGCCTGCGCCGATCTCGTTCAGCGTTTGCTTCACGGTGTGGTACTGGTCCTCGAAGGCGTGGTGACTGATGTCCACCACATGCAGCAGCAGATCGGCCTCGCGCGTCTCATCCAGCGTGCTCTTGAAACTCTCGATCAGCTGGGTAGGCAGCTTGCGGATGAAGCCCACCGTATCGCTCAGCAGAAAGGGCAGGTTCCCCAGCACGACCTTGCGCACCGTGGTGTCCAGCGTGGCGAAGAGCTTGTTCTCGGCGAAGACCTCGCTCTTGCTGAGCAGGTTGAGCAGGGTGCTCTTGCCCACGTTGGTATAACCGACCAAGGCCACGCGGATCAGCTTGCCCCGGTTACCGCGCTGGGTGGCCATCTGCCGGTCGATCAACTTCAGCTGGCCTTTCAGCAAGCTGATGCGGTCGCGTACCAGGCGGCGGCGGTCGGTCTCGATCTCCTTTTCACCCGCACCACCACGTGTGCCGGTGCCACCGCGCTGCCGTTCCAGGTGTGTCCACAGCTTGGTGAGGCGGGGCAGCATGTACTCGTACTGCGCCAGTTCAACCTGCGTCTTGGCGTGGGCGGTGAGCGCGCGCCGGGCGAAGATGTCCAGGATCAGCCGCGGCCGGTCCAACACTGGCTTGTCAAGTTCCTTCTCCAGGTTGCGCTGTTGGGCAGGGCTCAGTTCATCGTCGAAGATGATGCTGTCGGCCTCATGTTCCTCGGCCCAGGCCTTCACTTCCGCCAGCTTGCCGCTCCCGATGTAGGTGCGACCGTCGGGCTTGTGCAGCCGTTGCACGAAACGTTTCAGCGTACGGATATCCGCCGTGGTGGCCAGGAACTCCAGCTCGTCCAGGTATTCGGCCACCTGCTCGGGCGTCTGGTGGTCGGTGACCAGGCCGATGATCACGGCCGTTTCGGCGCGTGTCCTTTTGTCCAACGGATCGATCATTCGGTGGCTTGCAGGGTGCGTACGTGCTCGACCACAGCCTCGATCTGTCCCTTGGTCAGCACGTTCTTGTACGGCATCATGGTGCCTTTTCCGTTGGCCACCATGGCCACCATTTCTTCCTTGCTAAGCGTGGAGACAGTAAGATCCTTCGCATCGTTGATCCCCAGCGTGCCATCCTTACCATGGCATAGTACGCAGTGCATGGCGAAGATGCGCTCGCCCGAAGCGCCTTGATCGGCACCAGGCGGTGCGCTCGAAGAGGTGGTGCCTCCGCCACAGGCGAACAGGGCCACTAGAATACCCGCCAGTGCAGGGATCACCTTGCTCATAGCCATCCGCGTCCGTGTCCGACCAACGTAAAGGGCCACGGTGTGGCCCACAGGATGATCGCCAGCCCGATCAAATAGAACACGGCCACGCGCAGTTGTTTGGAACGCTCTTCCACCGCACGCTTGGATAGTGACCGTCCCAGGGTGATAAGTACGATGGCGATGATCATCATTCCGATGTGTTCGAACTTCCAGAAGCGGCCGATGGGACTTGCGGCATCGTACAGCTTGAACCGCATTGCGTACAGGACAAAACCGATGACCACCTGCACATGGCAGAGCACCATCCCGATGATCGCCAACATGCGCTCCCCGTTCAGGATGGGGCGTTGGAACAGCAGTCCCTGCAAATGCATCAAGCCGGCAATGCCGACGGCGATGATCACACCATAGCGCAGCAGACTGTGGAAGAAAATGAAGAAGTGGCCATCCATGATGTTCGGGGGTTGTTCCGGAGCGGTGCGAAATTACAGCGGGAAGGACTCATGTGGCCAATTGCTCATGTGCCCATGGAGCGCTTCGATCCGAGGTTCGAGCTTGTCGGGCTGCATCGGCGCTCCGAATGCTTGATGATAAATGGGGCTGATACGAGCTGGGCTGGCGTTGCCTTTCGGCCTGCGCACAAGAGTGGTAGGTGCGATATTCATGAGCACATTTGACCATGCGGCCATATGCCCATGTGCTCATGTGCCCATGGAGCGCTTTGATCCGAGGTTCGAGCATGCTGGGTCGCATTGGCGCTCCGAAGGCTTGATGGTAAAAGGGCTGCTAAGGGCTAGGCTTGCGTTGCCATTCGGCCTGCGCACAAGAGTGGTAGGTGCGGTATTCATGAGCACATTGACCATGCGGCCATATGCCCATGTGCTCATGTGCCCATGGAGCGCTTCGATCCGAGGTTCGAGCTTGCTGGGTCGCATTGGCGCTCCGAAGGCTTGATGGTAAAAGGGCTGCTAAGGGCTGGGCTTGCGTTGCCATTCGGCCTGCGCAAAAGGCTGGTAGATGCGGCATTCATGAGCACATGGTCATATGGCCACATGAGCACATGTCCAGATCCAGTTCCACCAGAACAGGCAGCCTTCCCTTCACCACACTTCCATCCCTACGCTCACCGCCAGGAAAGCCATTCCCACAAGCACCAGCACGGCCAGCATCTTCGCGATCCATTTCACCCAAAGGCCGAAAGGGATCCCTGCTATGCTAAGTACCCCCATGGTGACACCGCTGGTCGGAATGATGAAGTTGCATAAGCCATCGCCCAGTTGGTAGGCCAGCACGGCGCTTTGCCGGGGAATGTGCAGCAGATCGGCCAGTGGGGTCATCACGGGCATGGTCAGGGCCGCCTGCCCACTGCCACTGGGCACGAAGAAGTTGATGGCGAACTGCACGGCCAGCATGACCTGCACGCTCACCATGGCAGGCAATCCGGCCACGGAGTTGCTCAGGTGGAACAGCACGGTGTCCACGATCTTACCATCCTGCATCACGATCAACACGCTTTTGCTCAGGCCGATCAGGATCGCCGCCGCCACCATGTCCTTCGCACCGCCTACAAATGCCTTGGCCGCATCGTTCCCACCTACTCCGCCAATGATCGCCGCACCGATACCCATGGCCAGGAACAGCCCGGCGATCTCCTCGATGTACCAGTCCCACCGGTTCACGCCCACGATGAGCATCACGATGCTTGCCGCGAACAGCAGCAACACACCGATACGTCGACCCGTCAGGGGGATCTCCTGCATGTCGCCGCTGGTGGTGCCGCTATCGGCAGTGCCGTGGAGCAGGCTGTTGCGCGGGTCCCTCTCCACGCGGGCGGCGTAGCGCATCACGAAGAAGATGGCAATGCCGGTGAGCACCGTCCACACCAGCATGCGGTATTCCCAGCCGCTGAACAGGGGCAGTTCGCTGATGCCCTGGGCGATACCAACAGTGAAGGGGTTGAAGGCCGCACCTGCGAAGCCCACACCCGCCCCCACGAAGGGAATGGCCGCACCGACGATGGCGTCCCAGCCCATGCTTTTGGCCAGGGGGATGGTGATCATCAGAAAGACCAGCACTTCCTCGGCCATGCCGAAGGTGGTGCCACCGATGGCAAAGGCGGTCATCAACAGCGGGATCACCATTTGTTTGTAGGCCCGGTTCTCCCGCGCCGAACGCAGCATGCGGAAAAGCAGCGCTTCGATCGCGCCCGTGGCATTGAGCACTGCGAAGGCACCTCCGATGAGCAGCACGAAGGCGATGATCATCGCAGCGCTGTGGTCCGTGAAGCCTTTCACCGGCGCGGTGAAGAAGCCGTACCACGGGACCGGCGTGGCATCCACAGTGTGGTAGGTGCCTGGTACCACGAATGTGCGCGTGTCCTTCACCACGCGATCGAACTCGCCAGCTGGAATGATCCATGTGAGCGCCACGGCCAGGATCAGCACGCCGCTGATGATGAGCAGGGCGTCGGGAGTGCGGAAGGTTTTAATGGTGGACATGGCGGGAAAGGTAGCAGGCGCTTTTCATCACCATTCCAACCACGACCGACCCTCCTGCCCGATCTTCCCGATCGCCCTCCCTACTTTCGCCCATTCTCCATGCGCGCATTCCTTACGTTCCTCCTTCTGTGTCTCCTGGTCACGGCAGGCCATGCTCAGTCCACAGCTCCGGCCACCCACATCCAGGATGTGGCGCCGTCGCTTGTCGCCTTCACCAACTGTGTGTTGCATGTGGATGCGCGCACCACCTTCGCCAAAGGCACCCTTGTGATCAAGGACGGGCGGGTGCTGGAAGCAGGAGAGAAGGTGTCGATACCGGCCGGAGCCGTCGTGCGTGACCTGAAAGGGCTGCACGTGTGGCCTGCGCTTGTGGAGCCATACAGCGCGTTGGGACTTCCCTCCGACAGGGAGGAGGACCGCAGGAAGGAGGTACGCGGCGCGCGCCACTGGAACGGTGCCTTGCGGGCCGATGCACGGGCGCATGAGATCCTGAAGATCGATCCCAAGGAAACGGCCGAGTTGAGGAAACACGGTTATGGCGCGGTGTTCACACATCGCATGGACGGCATTGCACGGGGCACTTCCGCTGCACTATTGCTCAGCGATGAGGAGACGCAGAAGGCGGTGATCCAGCCCGATCTCGCAGCGCACTTCAGCTTCCGAAAGGGTAGCAGCAGCGACCGTTACCCAAGCTCGCAGATGGGAGCGATCGCTTTGATCAGGCAGAGCATTCTGGATGCACGGTGGGTCGCAGCACAGCAACAACCGGCTGAGACCGATGCCGTGCTCGCCGCGTTGTCCGACCAGTTGAAGCGCCGCATGGTGCTGGAAGCCGGTGACCGCAACGAAGTGCTGCGCTGGGTCCGCATCCTGGACGAGTTCGACCTACCCGGCATCATCAAGGGTGCGGGCGATGAGTATGCGCGCCTCGACGCGATCAGGGCTTCCGGGATGCCGCTCATCGTACCCTTCAACCTGCCCGAGGCCTACGACGTGGAGGATCCATACGACGCGCTGGAGGTGAGCTACACCCGCTTGAAGCATTGGGAAATGGCACCCTGGAACGCCGCACTGCTGGATACTGCACGCGTCACTTTCGCGCTCACCGCACATGGCCGGAAGGACCTGAAGGACCTTTGGAAGGACCTGCGCAAATTGGTGGCCTGCGGGCTGGACAGTGCGCGGGCCATCGAGCTGATCACCGTCGAACCTGCGCGCCTTTTCGGCATGGACGATCGCCTGGGTGCATTGCGCGCTGGAATGACGGCGAACCTCCTGATCTGCACGGAGCACCTGTTGCACACGAAGAACACCATCCACGAAACCTGGGTCAACGGGAGGCGCTTCGTGCACAGCGACGCCGATGAACCCAGACTGCAGGGTACGTACGACCTCAACCTGGCATCCGAAATATGGACGATGATCGTGAAGGGTGTCGGCGAGAAGATGGAGGTGAAGGTGCGTCGCGCCGCAGAGGATGACAGCCTCGCCGTAAAAGCCCAATTCCAGCGGCAGGGGCCGGTGGTCAGCCTCAGCTTTGCCCCCCGGGATCAAGCCTGGGAGCTCATCAGGCTGAACGGCTCGATCCATGCCACCGGCGGTTTGTGGGATGGGCAGGGGCAGAAACCCGGCGGCCAGTGGTTCGCGTGGAGTGCCATCCGACACGCAGGCTCGGACAAAGCGGCCCCCCGCGATATGCGATCCGGGACGGACAGTACCGCAGTGCAGGCACCGGGACCCGCAGGCCCCATCCGTTATCCGCTGGTGGGCTTCGGTTGGATGGAAGCACCGCAACAGGGGACGATCGTGTTCCGCAATGCCACGGTATGGACGAACAGTGTGCACGGGATCGTGGGCAGGGCCGACGTGCTGGTCCATGCCGGAAAGGTGCATGCCGTTGGCCAGGGGCTGGACGTGAACGGCTTATTCCCGGGGCGCAACAAACCCACGATCACGGAAGTGGACGCCATGGGCAAACATCTCACCAGCGGCATCGTGGACGAACATTCGCACATCGCGATCTCGCGTGGGGTGAACGAAGGCAGCCAGGCCAACAGCGCCGAAGTACGCATCAGCGATGTGGTGAATCCCGATGACATCAATATCTATCGCAACCTCGCCGGTGGTGTCACCACGATCCAACAGCTCCACGGTAGCGCAAATCCCATCGGTGGGCAAAGTGCGCTCATCAAACTGCGGTGGGGACAGACGGCGGACAGCATGCTGGTGAAGGGTGCACCGGGCCACATCAAGTTCGCGTTGGGCGAGAACGTGAAGCAGAGCAACTGGTCATCGAGCACGCCCCGCTTCCCGCAGACCCGCATGGGTGTGGAGCAGGTGTTCATCGATGCGTTCCACCGGGCGAAGGACTACGACAGGGAACGGCAAGCGTGGGAAGATCTGAAGCCCAGGGAAAGGCAGCAAGCCACGGAACCACGACGCGATCTGGAGTTGGATGCGCTGGTGGAGATCATGCACGGAACGCGCCACATCAGTTGCCACAGCTATGTACAGAGCGAGATCGACATGTTGATGCACGTGGCCGACAGCATGGGTTTCAAGGTGAACACCTTCACCCACATCCTGGAAGGCTACAAGGTGGCCGCCAAAATGAAGGAGCACGGGGCCAGCGGCAGCACCTTCAGCGACTGGTGGGCATACAAGTACGAGGTGAATGATGCGATCCCGTACAACGCGGCGCTCATGCACGGACACGGAGTGAACACCGGGATCAACAGCGACGATGCGGAGATGAGCCGGCGACTGAACCAGGAAGCGGCCAAGGCCGTGAAGTATGGTGGTGTCAGCGAGGAAGAAGCCTGGAAGATGGTCACCCTGAACCCCGCCCGTATGCTCAAGCTCGACCATCGCATCGGCAGCATCGAAGTGGGCAAGGACGCCGATCTGGTGTTGTGGAGCGACAACCCGCTCAGCATACGCGCCAGGGTTGAACAGACATGGGTGGATGGTGTGCGCTACTACGACAGTGCCAGCGATGCGGAATTGCGGCGCAACGTGGCGGCCGAGCGCGATCGCCTGGTGCGCGCCATGATCGCCGCCAAGGCCGAAGGCGCCCCAACGAGGAAGGCACAACGTGATCACCAGCACCTGTGGCATTGCGATGATATCGGAGAAGAAGGACACGGGCATGATTCGAAGAATGATCTCTAAACCCATGCAGGATCTGCTCAAGGGCACCCGTACCGTCGACCCCCTGGGTCGACCAACCAGGACCTGTAATTGGATATTCCATGGGCCCACACACCGTCTGTTGACCCAAAGGGTCGACGCTACGGGTGCAGCCCGATACCGCTCAGTATTCGCCCTGGCACTGATCGCCACTGTCACCACCACCCTAGCTCAACAACCGACCCCCGCACCGCCACAAACGCGATCCGTCCTCATCACCGGTGGTACCGTACATGTGGGCGATGGTAGCGTGATCGACGAAGGTGCGGTCGGCTTCCGCGAGGGGCGCATCGACTTCGTGGGGTACAACTACGGCGCAAAGGCAGCCTACGACACGGTGATCAACGTGAGCGGACAGCACGTGTACCCCGGCTTCATCGGGCCCAACACCACGCTGGGTCTGGCCGACATCGAGGCTGTGCGGGCCAGTGTGGACCGTGCCGACATCGGACGCTTCGAACCGGAACTGCGCACTCTGGTGGCCTACAACGCCGTCTCGAACGTGATCCCCACCGTACGCAGCAACGGCGTGCTGATCGCCCAAGTGGTACCGCGTGGAATGACGATCAGTGGCACCAGCAGCATCATGCAACTCGATGCCTGGGATTGGGAGGAGGCCACCTTGCGTGCTGACGATGGCATCCATCTCAACTGGCCCATGGCCTTCGACCGCCGCGGCTGGTGGGCCGAACCCGACGAGACCGATCAAGCCAAGAAGGACGAGCGTGCCGAACGCCTGGCGGAACTGCGGGACCTTTTCCGAAAGGCCAGGGCATACGCCAAAGGCAGCGCTCCCCGGAAGGTGGACCTGCGCATGGAGGCCATGGGCGGCCTCTACACCGGTTCGAAAACACTCTTCGTACATGCCAACGCTGCGCGCGAGATCACCGAGGCGGTGCAGTTCGCCAAGGCGGAAGGTGTAAAGCGCATGGTGATCGTGGGCGGCTACGATGCCTGGCGCGTGGCCGACCTGCTGCGCGAGAACAAGGTGGATGTGATCCTGCGCCGGCTTCACAGCTTACCCATGCGTCCCGAGGATGATATCGACCTGCCTTATCGACTGCCGGCCCTGTTGAAGGAACGTGGCGTGCGTTTCTGCCTGGACCGTGCCGGTGATATGGAGGCCATGGGCTTGCGAAACCTGCCCTTCCTGGCCGGTACTGCCACCGCATATGGCCTGGCGCCCGAGGACGCCCTGCGTGCCATCACCCTCGATGCCGCGGCCATTCTCGGCATCGACCACCGTGTGGGCAGCCTGGCCGTGGGGAAGGATGCGACCCTCATCGTTTCAAGGGGTGATGCGTTGGACATGCGGGGCAATGCGATCACAAACGCCTTCATAGAAGGACGGTGGATCCTGCTGGATGATCACCACAAGCGGCTGTACAAGCAGTACCGTACTCGATTCGAACAGGGAGGGTAGGGTGCATTTTTCCACGGTCAAATGCACATCGGACTGTTGGGAAGATGGATCGAAAGGAGAAAACGTGGAGTAAACCTTTCGATTACGTTCGCTTCACCCCGAGCACATCGGATGAACCGGTGCTTAAGAGGGCTTCGCCATGAGAATGACGCTGCAACCTGGAGCACGTTTCGTCCTGCGCATCCTTTTCACTGTACTTGCCATTCTTTTCACTCTGCATGGGATCACTGCGATAGGCCACCTCTATTTCGGGATGGAGCTGGGAGCCATGACCAGCCTTGTGGATGTGGACCTTGAGGCCAATATCCCGGCTTTGTTCAATGTGATGCTCTTCTTCATAGGGGCCTTCCTGTTCTACCTGCTGGGCCGCTCAGAAACCGGACGGGGTCGTATACCATGGTTCCTCATGGCAGGCATTTTTGTTTTTCTGGGATTCGATGAAGGCTCGCAGATCCACGAAAAAATGATGCTGATCACCTTGCGACTGATGGGTGCCGGCGATGGCACCGATGGGTCTTTGGGCTTTCTCTTCTATGCGTGGATCATCCCGTACGGCCTCGCGTTGATCGGTCTTGGTGTACTGCTGCTCCCCTGGTTCATCAAGCTGGAACCACGCTTGCGTTGGGGTTTTCTGATCACCGGGTTCATCTATGTCACCGGCGCGATCTTCATGGAATCGGTCGGTGGTAGTATTGCCGAGGACCTTTTGCCGAACGCACAGCCCGACTCCCACTACACCACGCTGCCTTGTTTCGCGTACATCGAGAACCAATGCTTTCTGTATGCCTCACCAGCGTATGTGCTGAGCTATACCGTGGAGGAGGCCTTGGAGATGATCGGTCTGATCCTCTGCATCGGCCTGCTCGTCGATGCGTTGGATCGCCGTAAGGTGCGGGTGGAGGTGAACTTCGGTGGTAGGTCCGGGGAGGCGCGCAAGGACTAGCTCATTGCAGGCGAACGACCGCTTCCCCCCCTGGATCCAACCAATGATGGACCGTGGCGATGCTTAGGATGTAAAGCAATCCCGACCTTGGATCGCCCGCCGCCCTGGGCCCGCGTTCGCGGAACGAAGCTCAGTAGCCCAAACGTTGGCGGACCCTGCCCAGCACTTCTTGCGCCACGGTTCGTGCCTTGGCAGCCCCCTTGGCCAGTTCAGCATCGATGGAAGTGCGATCATCCATCAGGCGCGCGAAGGCCTCACGTTCGTTGCGGAAACCGTCCAACAGTGCGGCGAGCAACTCCTTTTTTGCATGGCCGTACCCATATCCGCCAGCCCGGTAATTGGCCGCCATGGTGGCGACGGCATCCTCCGGGGCCACCAAGCGGAAGAGCTTGAACACCGTGCAGCTTTCGGGGTCCTTGACCGCTTCCATGGGTGTGCTGTCGGTGACGATGCCCATCACCTCCTTCTTCAAGTCCTTCTCCGGCGCAAAGATCCGCAGCAGGTTATCGCGGCTCTTGCTCATCTTCTCACCGTCGGTGCCGGGAACCAGCATCACCTGCTCGTCGATCCTTGCATCGGGCAGCACGAACGTCTCGCCCATCTGGTGGTTGAAGCGTTCGGCCACATCGCGCGTCATCTCCAGGTGCTGCTTCTGGTCCTTTCCTACGGGCACATAATGCGCGTCGTACAACAGGATGTCCGCCGCCATCAGCATGGGGTAGGAGAAGAGGCCGGCGTTCACGTCCTCCAGGCGATCGGACTTGTCCTTGAAACTGTGGGCCAGCGTGAGCCGGGAGTAGGGGAAGAAGCAGCTGAGGTACCAGGTGAGTTCCGTGACCTCCGGCACATCGCTCTGCCGGTAGAAGACCGTGCGGTCGGTATCCAGCCCACAGGCCAGCCAGGCGGCCGCCACGCTGTAGGTATGCGCGCGCAATACAGCGGGTTCCTTGATCTGGGTCAGCGAATGCAGATCGGCGATGAACAGGAATGACTCGTTGGCCGTGTCCCGGCTCAGCCCGATCGCGGGACGGATGGCGCCCAACACATTGCCCAAGTGGGGTGTGCCGGTGCTTTGGATGCCGGTAAGGATGCGGGCCATGGCGGGCGAAGATACTTGGAAGGGAGGGGCGAGTGATGACCAGCGAGTGGCGAGTAGCGAGTGGCGAGTGCCCTGCACCACGCCCACTCGCCACTCGAAACTCGCCACTCCCTTCCCCCACTACCTTCGCCACCCCTTACCATGGCCCGCCACGCAAAGGATACCGAGCACTCGCTGGATGAGCGGCCGCAGTTGCGCCGTGTCGTCGATGGCGAGAGCAGACGCCATCCGATCGCCAAGTGGTTGTTCTCCCCCTTCCGCTGGGTGTACAAGTTGTACTTCGCCACGGTGTTCTTCGGATCCCTGGTGGTGTTGTACATCCCGTTCCGCGTGCTATTGCACAAGCCCGACCGCTACGCGCGAGCCTTCCGCTTGAAGCGTGCCTGGGCGAATTTTTTGCAGTGGGCCAGCATGGTACCGGTGCGCGTGGAACGCCGCGGTCCGCTGCCCTCGGCACCCTACATCATCTGTTGCAACCACAGCAGCTACGTGGACATCATCCAGATGTACAATGTGATCCCGCAATACTTCCTGTTCATGGGGAAGTACGAGTTGTTGAAATGGCCGCTCTTCAACATGTTCTTCAAGGACATGAACATCTCGGTGAACCGTGGGAGCCACATCGAGGCCGCCAAGGCCTTCCGCCGTGCCGCCCAGGCCATCGATCGGGGCACCAGCATCGCCATTTTTCCCGAGGGCGGCATCCCGGCTTTCGCACCGCGCATGAAGCCCTTCAAGGACGGTGCATTCCGACTGGCGATCGAGAAGCAGGTCCCGATCGTACCGATGACCTTCGTGAACCACTGGAAGCTCTTCGGCGAACCCGCTGAACTATTGAGCCGCGCGCGGCCCGGTGTGGCCCGGGCTGTGGTGCACCAGCCCATCGCCACAAAGGGCCTCACCGAAGCCGATCTGGTAGCTTTGCGCCGACAGGTGTTCGAGGTGATAGAAGGACCGTTGTTGGGATCTTGAGAACGCCGTTCAATGATCGTACACCCATGAAGATCGACGACGCCACCCTGGACCGCATCGCTGAACTCGCCAGACTGGACTACAGCGACCCGGCCGCGCGCAAGGCCGTCATCGCCGACATGGAACGGGTGATCTCCTTCGTGGAGAAACTCAACGAAGTGGATACCACCGGTGTCGAACCGCTGATCTTCATGACCGACGAGGCGGATGTGCTGCGCGAGGACGTGGCCGCCGTCACCATCACCAAACAGGAGGCGCTGCTGAACAGCCCGGTGAAGGACAGCGACTACTTCAAGGTGCCCCGCGTGGTGGACAAAGGTTGAGGGTTCTGCCCAACGATCATCCATCCGAGATCCGGAGCGCAAGGAGGGCTAAGCAGAGTCGTCATTCCGTCGCACCCGCGGTCCTGCATAAGCAGCGAACATTTTTCGGCATAGTACATTCGTGCCCTTGCCGAGAAGGACTACATACATGCACCGATCCCGGGCCGTGCTCATGACGTGGCTCTTCGCGGCACCCCTGTTCGGGATCGAGGATTGTACGCACAAGCACTCGCCGAATGCCCTTCCCTCCATGCACGAGCATTGTTGCGAGCTTCACCAGGTCGCGAGCCTCGGTGCTTCATTCACTTATACCTCGAACGAACCGGCGTGGCGTTTGGCATCCAGTGCACAGTTGTTCATTGTCGATCTGGTGAAGGTGGTACATCTTGTTCAAGGTGGCACCCTTGCCCCGTGACATGCGTCCTCATTGGCATGCCACAGGGAACGCTTCATCGAGCTGAGAACTTTCAGGGTGTTGAACTGGATCATATGTCCGGTTGCACCAGCAGGCCAGCGTGTACATGGTGTCCCTTCCTTCACATCCATGAATGATCCCGACCCTACAATGAACAAGTCCCATCGCACAGCACCTCTTCACTGGCCCGGCGCCGAACGCTGGAAGCCCTCCAAGTTGTTGGTCCTTACCAACAAAGTGTTGGGCAAGCTGCGCTCCCCTTTCGAACTGCGCCGCCGCTTCGATCACCAGGAGGATATGGTCTCCGTGGAACAAGTTGGGAACTTCGAGATCCTCATCACCATGTTGATGGAACAACGCGTACCGGGTGACCTGGTGGAGCTGGGATGCTATACCGGTGGTTCCGCCGCAGTGATCGCGGGGCTGGTGCAACGGCTCGACCCGACACGCAACTTCCATGTGTTCGATCGTTTCGATATTGAGCTGGGGACCCAGCGCAACATTGAGCAGGTCTTCCAGGAAAACATGCGGCGGTGCAATGTGCCGATGCCCGTGGTACACAAAGGCGATCTGCTCGATACGATCCCGGCACAATTACCACCGCACATCGCATTCGCCCATGTGGATTGTGGCTGGGGAGGCGGGGTGGATGCGCATGCAGCCGTGGTAACACATTGCCTGGAAGCGCTTTACCCGCGGATGCAGGCCGGTGGTATCATCGTATTGATGGATTACCATATACCCGACCACACCCGGGGTGGGAACGACAGCAACCCAGGCATGCGCAAAGCGGCCGACACCTTTTTTGCCGACAGACAGGAAAGCATTCAACTGCTCCATGGAGGGCCCTGTTCGCATGCCTTTGTGCGAAAAGGCTGAAGGATCCCGATATTCGTACTGTCGATGCGCGGGATCCGGGGGAGGAAAGCCCCCTGGCACTGGCGCTTCCTTTCGACATCAGTGGATGATGATGATGGATCCGTTGCGCACCGTCCAGGACCAGAGGAGTACCGCGTTCCCATGGCGAAACCTGGCCTTGCTTGGATGCCTGTGCCTGGCGGTTCTCGGCTGCAAGCGTCCGCCGGCCGAGGAGATCATGCCACCCCTGCCGGACATTCCGCTCCACCTGGGGGTCACCTTCAAGCACAACGCACACCCCTACGAGCTGGGCACCATCTATGCCGATGCGGGAGGCCACGAGTATCGCCTCGATACATTGCGTTTCGTGATCTCCGCACCCCGTGCCATGGACCACGACGAGGTGGTTGTGGAGGAGTATCCGAACACCTGTCTGTTGGTCGACGCGGCCGTGCCGAACGAGTTCCTTCTGGGTGTGATCAACCACCAACACCTGCACGAGATCCGTTTCACCACCGGTTTGGAGCCGGCCCTGAACCATGCGGACCCTGCCACCACACCTGCCTTGAACACCGTGGCACCGATGCATGGCGGCAGCCAGGTGGATGGTCACTACTTCCTGATCCTGGCCGGACAGGTGGACGGGAACGGCGATGGTATCATCGATGCGGATGACCCCACCTTCTCCTTCAAATGCATGGGCGATGGCCTGCAACGAACGGGCATCGCACCGGCCCATGCCGACCTTCCAGACAGTGGTCCACTCACCTCCTGGGTGTTGGTGGACATGGCCAGGCTGATGGCCGACATCGACCTGCTGAACACGCCTTCCTCCACCGGCCATGAGCCGATCCATGTACAGCTGATGGATCAACTGGCTGAAGCCATGGAGCAACACCACTAGTTCCCGAAAGATCCCATTTCCCCAAGCGCTTAGAACCGTCCTATATCATGAAACACATCATTGCACTTTCGCTCGTACTGTTCTGTGGACTGCAGGCCCAAGGACAGGTTCCTGTCCTGGATCGCTACCTCACCGATCCACTGGTGTATACCAACATTGTGACATCGGCCCAGCAGGTCAGCATGCCCCGGGACCTCGATTTCAAGCCCAATACCAATGAATTGTGGGTGATGAACAGGGGCACCTCCGCCGGTGGCAGCATGGTGATCGTGCAGAATGCCGGTATGTCCGGGCAGACCAGCCAGTACCGCAAGGACACGCACAGCGGCCACTTCATGATCCAGGCCAGCGCCATGGCGTTCTCGCCGAATGGTGAATGGGCCGCGGTGAGCGAGATCCAGAACACGGCATCGGCCTCCTCCACGTTCATGGGGCCTGCGTTGTGGAGCGGCGACCTGAACATTTTCGCCGAGGTGTTCCAGAACAACTGGGTGAGCGGGCAACCATTGGGCAGCCACCTCGACATGTTGCACCAGAGCCCCTTTGCCATGGGGATCGCCAGCGATTCGGCCAAAGTATACTGGGTGATGGACGGCCATTTCGGCAATATCTGTCGCTACGATTTCGTGCAGGACCACGGCCCAGGCTACGATTACCACGGCACCGGTAAGATCTGGCGGTATACCGATGTGCCTGTGTCGCGCGTGCCCAACGTGCCCAGCCACATGGTGCTCGACAAGGAGAACGGCTGGCTCTATTTCATAGATGGTGGAGCCAAACAGATCAAGCGCCTCAATGTGAACAGCGGCTCCATGACCGGCAACCTCAACGTACCCGCCACCAGCAACGAACCACTTGCCGGCTACTACCGCGTGGAAGGCGCTACGGTTGAAGTGGTGGACACCTGGACCACCCAGCCAAGCGGCATCGACCATATCCCGGGCAGGCTCATCGTGAGCGACCATACCACTGGCGATATCAAGCTGTACGACGTAAGTGGAGCACCCGCGTTAATGGGTACGATCGCCACGGGTCATGCCAGCATCATGGGTGTGAAAGTGGGCCCCGATGGCCGCATCTGGTACACGCATTACAACGGCAACCGGGTGGTTCGCATCGATCCGCAACCCCTGACCAATGACGCTTCCATTGCCGCGATCATATCCCCGAACAACATCGCCACCACCCCTAACTTCTTTTCCATCGAATATGGCCTTTGCGAAGGGTCGGTGACGCCCGTGGTGGACCTGGCCAATCCGGGGAACAACACCTTGACCTCCGTGAACATCCATACGAGCCTCGACGGTGGCGCTCCCACCACATGGACTTGGGCCGGGTCCCTGGCGCCCGGCACCTCCACTGCGGTGGCACTGCCCTCGATAACGCTTACCAATGGTTCGAGACAGCTGGATGTATGGACCGAACTACCCAATGGTTCGGTTGACCCGGGTCCAATGAACGATCGGAAGGCAGGCAGCTTCCGCGTGATCGATCCCATCCAGGACCTGCCCTTCAACGAAGGCTTCGATGCTGCGGCTTTCCCGCCAACTGGCTGGAACTATGTACACTTCAACCCGAACAACAAGATGACCCGGATCGCATCCACCGGTGGCTTCGGGAATAGTACGGGCTGCGTGAAGATGGACAACTTCACCGGCCCCATGGACATCAGTGGTCAACTTGATCATCTGATGTTACCACGCCTGGACCTTGGCAACGCTGTACCCGGTACCACCCTGGACTTTGCACTGGCACACCGGCAGTACAATACGAGCACCAGCGACCGCCTCATGGTAAGGGCTTCCGTCAATTGTGGCGACACATGGAGCACGGTGTATGACAAGGCTGGCGCCGATCTCGCCACTACGCCAGCGGGCACTGGCGCTTTCACACCCACCGCAACGCAATGGCGCAATGAACAGGTGGACATTTCCACGGTGATCGGGGCACCCGAGGTCCTTTTCATGTTCGTATCGGAAAGCGGCTATGGCAACAACCTGTACATCGACGATGTCCAGATCGGCAACTTTGTTGGTGTGGAGGAATTGGAAGCTGGTGCGTTCACCCTCTTCCCGAACCCCAACGATGGTCGCTTCACGCTGCGGTCGGGCATGCCCGCCGGGATCGTGGACCTCAGTATCCATGGTATCGATGGCACCGTGGTCCATACGGACCGATGGACGGCCGAGCAAGGCGCCACGACCCACCTGGCCTTGGAGCACCTGGCCCCAGGCAGTTACGTGATGGCATTGAGCAAGGCCTCAAGCGAGCGTTCGATCATTCGCTTCGTGATCCATTGATGCGAACACACGCATTGCTCCGGTCTGGATAGGCGGTCGAATACAACTGCTTCGCTCCTTCAACAATAGCATACCAATGAGACCAAGCTGGTCGCTCGGTAGTGCTTTGCGAAGAAACTCCGTTCACATTACCGCTTCTCGAAACGGATCGTACGCACCGTACCATCCTGACCAACAAGCTTCAGCAGATATCCACCTGGCGCGAGCGCAGAAACATCGATGGTGCTGTCCCGGATCTTGCGCTGTGCAACAAGGCTTCCCTTCAGATCGATGATCTCGGCACTTATCCAGTCATTCGATCCGAGTTGGAGCATATCTCCCGCCGGATTGGGCCAGATGATGAGCGCGTTCTCGGAGTCATGATCTTGGACACCGACATTCATACCCAGCGTAGCCCTCCGGTAGCGCACCTGGCCCATCTCGCTCCACACGATATGGAATGATCCGTCAGCGAAAGCGATATCCGGGGTTGTTTGCATACCGGCAAGGTCCACATTCACGGTATCAGGTTCGCTCAAACCGCTGATGCCGGTGGTGCTCCAGGAGAACAGGATCTCCATCTGCCCGCTTACATTTTGGATCCACACCACACCAAGCGTATCACCACTTCCTGCGATCTTAGGGAAATTCTGTGTCACATTTTGTGCCTGGGAATGGATCCTGCGATGATCACCAATGGCTCCAGTCCCGCCCATGCTCGCACGTGCGATGTAGATCTTCGAGCCGTTCATAGCGCCGGACATCCAGACATAGCTGATCGAATCACCTGTGATGAAGCCATCGGGACCGGTGGAGGGGCAGGCGGAAATGATCCAATTCGTGGTATCGATCATGGAAGCGCTTGGGAACGTTCCACCGCCATCATCGGAGAATGCACCCCAGATCACGCGTTCATTATCGCTGGCATCGCGGTACAAGGCCACCACATGATCTTCATCCGCAACGATCTGGTTGGGGCAGCAATCACAGACATCTCCTGATGAGAAAGGTGAACTGACCTGCACCGGCGCACCGAAAACGCCATCGGTCATCTTGACCACCACCTGGTGCGCTCCCATGAAGCCTTCATCGAATTCCATGTACTGCACGATCGGTTCATCGGGATGCACCGCCGTAATGGAGGGAAAGCGCGTGTACAGACCATTGTGTGGTTCAACGCGAATGGTGTCGCCCCAGGTCACGCCGCCGTCATCCGAGCGTCTCACATAGATCGGTCGCTCATTCTCGGGTGAGGCCTTCATTACCACCCACACGGTATTTCCCACCGCGGCGATACTGCTGCCCATCCAATCGGCCACGGCAGGCACCACCGATCCAGGAATATTCACCTCCACACCAGGATCGAAACTGGAGCCATTCCATACAGCCACGCGGTTCGTATTGGGATCACTTCGCCCCCAGAGTACGAGCGGATCGCCATCCCCGTTCAACGCGATCCGCGGGCGGAAACCACCCTGGCCCGGCTCATTCACATCGATCACCGGGTCATACATGACGACCGGGGTTTGAGCGAGAAGCGGAAGGCCGGTCAACAGTGCCAGAACAGGGAGGAAATTGTGGAGCATCCCGCTAAGCTACGCCTCGTTGCTCTCTTATGGGATCGTTCTTGGCGATCTTGTTCGCTTGTGGCATCCTCTTCTTGGGAGGCCTTCGGCGAACCACTGTGCGATCTCAATGAGGGGGGCGAACGCGGCGTATGCGATGCCCCGCACTGGATCGGGTTACATTTGGAAGCATGTATAGATACATTCTCTGGCTCATGAGCATTGCGCTTACGGGCCCCATCGGTTTTTGCCAGACACCTTTGCCGATCCCTGATACGCTCTCAGGTGCTGTGATCGACCTCACCATGCAGGAGGGCATATGGGAGTTCCATCCTGGGCAGCCGGTGATGACCTTCGGATACAATGGCGATCTCCTTGGGCCTACGCTGATCCTCGACCGGGGACAACAGGTCACGCTGAATGTGACGAACGCAATGGAGGAATTGACCACGACCCACTGGCATGGTCTGCATGTCAGT
>JBGTIB010000038.1:0-20268 GCA_041745875.1 Flavobacteriales bacterium
AGCGGTATGGGCACCGGTCTTCTCCAGGAATTCCACGGCTTCCAGACCGGTTCGCACCACGCTGACCAGGTTCACGATGCGACCTTCCTCGAGGGCCTCGCGCGTCAGCACGACGTCCCCTTCGTTGTCCTCCACCAATAGGATGTGTATGCTTTTCATGTTCGGTCATTCAAGCCTTCAAAAAGAAGGAGATGGATTGGTAGAGCCCTTGCAAATATGGATCGTTTGCGCGGTCCGGCAACACGTTCCATGGGTGCGACATATGTTCTTCCATAGGAAGTGGTATGTCCATTATGCAGCGATGGTGAAATGGAAGGTGCTGCCCGATCCCGGTACGGATCCCACCCAGATGCGACCGCCGTGCTGTTCCACGATCTTTTTACAGATCGATAGCCCGACACCGCTGGAGTCATCGGCTTTCTTCGGTTCAAGGCGCTGGAAGATGATGAAGATCCGATCCAGGTCGACCGCTTCGATCCCCTTGCCGTTGTCGGTGACCTTGAAATGCCAGTGGTCCTCTTCCCGTTCGGCCTCGATGCGGATCACCGGCTTGCGGTCGGGACAGTAGCTCAGCGCATTGCTCAGGAGATGCTGTACCAGCTGGATCATCTCGGTGCGCCGTGCCAGCACCACGGGCAGGCCTTCGGCGTGCAGTTCGGCACCCGTATCGCTGATCGTGCGCATCAAGCTGTTGCTTGCCACCTGCATGACTTCCGCCATATCCGTTTTCTGGAACTCTTCCTGCTTGTTCCCTACCCGGGCGTAGTGGAGCAGGTCGTTCAACAGGTGCTTCATGCGTTGGGCACCGTCCACTGCGAAACGCACATAGTTCTTCGCATGTTCGTCGAGCTGTTCGCCATGGCGCTTCACAAGCAGGTCCATGAAGCCGGAGATCATGCGCAGCGGCTCCTGTAGATCGTGGCTCACCACATGGGCGAAGCGCTCCAGTTCAGCATTGCTGATCAGCAGCTCATTGGCGCGCTGTGCCAGGTCCCGGTTCAGGTTGCAGAGGGCGAGCTCCTTCTCCTTGCGGTCGCTGATATCCTGCATGGCGCCCACCATGCGGAGGGCCACCCCGTGCTCATCGCGCAGCAACATGCCCCGGTCCAGCACATGGGCATCTCGTCCCTCCCCGAGGATCAGGCGGTATTCGCATTCCCAGGTGGTGCCCCGGGGGTCGTCCATGGCGAGGCGCATGCTCTTCAGCACCTTTTCAAGGTCCGCCGGATGTACGCTCCGTTCCCAGGTGTACTGGTCCATGACCGCCTTTTCGTCCCGGCCACGGCGACCCGCCACGCCCCATTGCAGGGTGCCCTTCACCAGGTCCCGGTCCCACAGGATGTCGTTGGTGGCCTGTGCCGCCAGGGTGAAACGTTCATTGGCCTGCCGCAGCGATTCCGCGATGCGCCGCATTTCCACGGAACGGGTGATGTGCTGCACCACACGCTCGGCCACCAATGCATCGGTGCGGGTGGGCGATTTGGTCACCGAATGATACATGGTGAAGGTGCCCAGGAGGACATCCCCCTCGCCCGTGATCGGATACGACCAGCATGCGTGGAGCCCGAAGGTCCGCGCGATGTCCTGGTACGCCACACAGCGCGTGTCGAGGAAGATGTCGTCGATGATCACGGGGGTGCGCAGGAATGCCGCCGTACCTGAAATGCCACTGTCCGCCGCGATCGGCATGCCATCCACATGCTGCGCGAAGGCATGGGGAAGTGAAGGCGCCGCCAGGGTGTGGAGACAATGGTCGGCACGTGCTTCGAGCATGGAGCACCAGGTGCCCGGGAGGATCTCCTCCACACCCGCCAGGAATCGCCCGACCACCTCGTTCAAGGGCAGTTTCGGATCGGCGATGTCCGTGAGCGCGCGCTGCTCGATGCGGGTAAGGGCATGCAGCACCTTCGCCTCGGTGATGTCGCTGAAGCAGATGGTGATACCCTCCTGGGAGGGATGGACCCGTGCCCGGATCCATGCGGAACGCTCATTCAGGAACAGTTCGATCTCGCGGGTCCGTTGTTCGGTCCATGCCGTGGTGCACAACTGGGGCAGGTCGTTCCGGTGCATCGTGGGCAGCACGCTGCCAAGGTCCAGACCGATGACTTGTGCGACGGGCGTGTCCAGCAGTGTCGCACCCGCCGTGTTGAGATAGCTCACCTGCAGGGTGGGCGTCAAGGTCATGTATCCGTCCGAGACGTTCTCCAGGATCATCTGCTGACGATCCTCCGACATGCGAAGCGCCGTGATATCCACCCCGGCGCAATGCACCGTGCGGTTCATGGCATCGAAAGTGGCGCCCCACATCATGGGCACCGTGCTGCCGTCGTGGCGTAACACATCGAACTCCTCGCCCTGCACCCGACCCTTGGTGACAGAGTTTCGGAACGCTTCCATGGCACGCTGTCGGCAGGGTTCGCTCAGGACGTCCAGATAACTCTTGCCCACCAACGCTTCCGGGGGCATGCCGAGAATGCTGTTGCATACGCTGCTCACACGTTGGATGATCCCGTCGGAGCCCAGGGTCAGGATCAAGGCAGGTGAGTTCTCCAGCACGCGATCCAGGTCGTTCAGGCTGCGGACCGCCTCCTCCTTCAATTCCTGCATGCGCAGGTATTCCGCCTTGCGTTGGGTGATGTCCTTCGCAAGGAACGAGATGCCCACGATCTTTTCGTTCAGTACGATCGGGTTGGCGTGTACCTCGAAATGAAGCATGTTGCCGGCCAACCGCACCTCGCGTTCCACATGCATGGGCGTGCCCGCAAGGACCTGCTCACCGATCGCTCGAATGAACGCGTAGTTCTCCTCAGACAGAATATCCCGTGGCATCATGCCCGGCTTCACTTCGATGCCCACGGAGATCAGCGCAATGGTTTGGAAGGCACGGTTGAAATCGCGCAGCCGCAGTTCGCTGTCCAGCGACCACACCACCTCGCTCATGTTGTCGATCAAGGCCCGCAGGTCCGCTTCGCGCGAATCCCGCTGCCGTTCAGCCAGAACGCGCACCGTCACGTCATCGGCCTCCACATGGATGCCGATGATGTCGTCCCCGATCCGTGCCGGTTCATTGTTGATCTGTAGAAATGGACCGTTACCGGACCCGCTTGCATCATTGATGAACTCGTGCTGCGCGCCGGCAAGTATGCCTTCATAGAAGTTCCGGGTGGCCTCGCGCTCGGCTTCAGGCAGAAGGTCCAGCAGGGACTCGCCCACCACCAAAGGACGCCCCAGCGTAAGGCGGGTGCGTTGGTCGGCGACCCTGTTGTAGGCCATGATGCGCAGGTCGGGCGACAGGAGCATCTGGGAATTGTGCGACAGATCGAGCAGGTTGCAGAGCGTGCGATGCGAGCCCCGCACCTGCCACGGTTCCAAGGCGGTCGACGCACTCAGCTCCAGGACAACATGACCTTGTGCATTGCGGCTCAAGGAAGCCACCGCGAATGCGTGCGACTCACCTTCGGCATCATAGAACTCCAATGTGCCGAGATCGGCGAACCCACCCTTGTTCGCTTGTGCCAGGAGACGCAAGCGACGCGCCGTGATGGCCGACAACAGCCCGAATAATTCAGAGCGGCTTAGGAGGGAACGATACAGCAGGCGCGCGGAAAGTGACCTGCTTAGCAGCAAGGGCGTTCCCTTTTGATCCACCGTGATGGAAAGGGCTCCTGTCTTCGTGCTTCGCTGGTCGTTGTCGCTGGGCGGGGAGAGTGCGCCACGGTGACCCATGAGTGATGAATTTGGCCCTCCCTACGGAGATACTTGGAAAAGGATCGCGAATGACGATTCAGCGTGGCATCGTCTTACAAAGGGATGACGAGCACCCCCGATCCCGCCTGGCCCGTTATGTTCCCGAAGGGAAGGGGAGGGAGATGTGGAAGGTGCAGCCACGTCCGGGTTCGGAGTCGACCCACAATTCGCCGCCATGGCACTCCATGATCTTGCGGCAGATGGGCAGCCCCATGCCTGTGCCCGGGATGTTGCGCTCGCGTTGCATCCTGGAGAACAACTCGAAGATGCGCTCCTGCTGGTTCACCGCGATGCCAACGCCATTGTCCTGCACGCGGATCTCCCACCCCTTGCCGGATCGTTCAGCCTCCACCATGATCAGCGGTGCCACGCCCGGTGTGGCGAACTTGATCGAATTGCCCACGAGGTAGGTGAACAACCGGGTCAACAGGGCCTTGTCACCCAGCACGATGGGGGGTCCCCCCTGGCTTACCAGCTCGCCCGAACAACTTGCCAGTTGCGGCGCCAGGTCCAAACGCACCGCATCGAACACCGCGCGAAGGTCCACCGGTTTCGGTTCCACCACATGGTTGGCCAGCAGTGCATAGTCCAGCAATGCATCGACCATCAGGGTCATGCGTGCCGCACCGTCCTGCGCCAGGTGCATGTACTGCAGTGCCTTGTCGTCCAGCCCGGCCCCAAGCCGTAAACGCAAACGTTCCATGAAACTGCTCACCATCCGCAGGGGCTCGCGCAGGTCGTGTCCGAAGACATCCACGAACCGGCGCATCTCAGCGTTCCGTTCCTCCAGCACGCGCTCGTACTCCTTCACTTGTTCGCGATGCACGCGCAATGCCAGCAGGTCGGCCACCTGTCGCGCCAGCGTTCGGAGTGCGGTGATCAAATGATCGTTCACCGGGAAGGGCTGCATCCCGAGGATGCTGATCGATCCCTTCCGTTCCCCGCTGTCATCGATCACGGGCACTGCGACACAGGAACGCATGTCCGGATGGTGGTGCAGGATGGACAGTTTCGCGAAGCGATGATCCAGCAGCATATCGTCCACCACCAGCATCGCTTCCGGGTCGCCGAAGGCCACGTCGTGGAAGGCCCGGTCGCGCGCGGAGCCGGGCATCGCATCGTGTGGGTCGAACAGGGACCATTTCCCGTGCGCATCCTCCAGGGTGATCAGCGCGGTACCGGCGTTGCAGGCCATGGCGGCAAGCTGGGCGATGGCGCAGAGCTCTGCGGCCGCCAGGCCCTCCCGCGGCACAGGGGGCAGGCTTTCGGCCGACCGGCCCGCACGGGCCACAGGCGCTGGCACGGCGATCATTCCGTGGGCTTGGGAATGGTGAAAATAAAGGTACTGCCGTTGCCCGGGGTGGACTCCACCCAGATCCTCCCCTGGTGGTTCTCCACGATCCGTTTGCAAATGGAAAGACCGATCCCCGTGGCATTGTCCTTCCTATCGGGGTGCAGGCGTTGGAAGATGATGAAGATCTTCTCGAAGTATCGCCCGTCGATACCGATGCCATTGTCCTGCACACGGATCGTCCAGTGGCGTTCCCCCTCGGTACCCGAGATGTGGATCACCGGCGCCTTCGTGGAACGGTAGCGGATGGCGTTGCCGATCAGGTTCTGCATCAATTGGATCATCTGGTTCGGATTGGCAAGGATCAGCGGGACATCGCCCACCTCGATCCGGGCCTGGGTGCGTTCCACGTCGGCCATCAGGATGTTCTTCACCTGGGCCACCACCCGCTTCAGGTCCACCTTCTCGGGTGCTGCTCGGGTCGCCCCCACGCGGGAGTATTCCAGCAGATCGAGGATCAACTGTTTCATGCGCGAGGCCCCTTCGATCGCGAATCGGATGTATTCGCGGCTCTTGTCGTCCAGGTCCTTCGCCACCCTGCGGTCTATCAGTTGCAGGAAGCTGGTGATCATGCGCAACGGTTCCTGCAGATCGTGGCTGGCAATGAAGGCGAAGCGCTCCAGATCGGTGTTCGAGGCCTCCAACTCCACGGCACGGGCCGCAAGCTGGGCATACAGGTCGCGCAGGGCGAGCTCCTTGTCCTTGCGGTCGGTGATGTCCTGCATGGCGCCCACCATCCGGATCGCCGCACCCTGCTCGTCGCGGATCACGAAGCCCCGGTCGTACACGTGCGCCACGGAACCATCGACGCGCAGGAAGCGGTATTCATCCTCCCAGGTGTTCATGTTCGAACTGCGCAGCATCTCGCGGAGCCCGAGCATCACTCGCCCGCTGTCCTCGGGATGCAGGTGATCCTGCCAACTGGCGATGTTCCTCGGTTCCAGGGCCGGGTCGTACCCGAAGCGGGCGCGGAATCCATCGCCCCAATGCCAGTAGTCCGTTAGCAGGTCCCAGTCCCAGGTGGCATCGTTCGTGGCGCGCGATACCAGTTCGTAGCGTTCATTGGCCATGTGCTCGGTCTCCTCGCTCATCTTCGCGCTCAGGAGGTTCGCAACGGTCTGTGTGATACGCTCGGCTACAAGCCGCTCCACCGGTCCCGGTTCGCGTGGTTCGTTGAAGTAGTTGGCGAAGGTGCCCAACAACTTTCCATTGTGTGCCAGTATGGGATAGGACCAACATGCCCTCAGTCCATGTGCCAGTGTACGGTCCCTGTAGTGCTCCCACACCGGGTCGGTCGCTATATCGCCGGAGATCACGGCATGCCTGCGTGCCGCTGCGGAACCACAGGATCCATGGCCTTCCTGGGCCGGAATGGCCATCACCAGGGCATTGTAGTCGGCGGGCAGGCCGGGTGCGGAAAGGGTGCTCAGGGTCTTGCCGGTGGCGTCGAGCGTCAACAAGGAACTGTGCATGCCCGGGATGAGCGCATCGAGGCCGACGAGCAGGTCGTCCAGGTTGGCCTTGATCGCCCGTGGCTTGGCCAGGTTGGCCGCGAACATCGCGCGTTCCAGGATCAACAGGCGTTGGGTGGTGCGGTTTTCGGTAACGTCCCGGAAGAAGATGGTGGGGCCCGTGGGTGAAGGGTAGACATGGTGCTCGAACCACCCCGCCAACGGGGGGTAATATTGTTCGAAATGTACCGCGTTCCCGGTTTCCATGGCCCGCTGGAAGTGCCCGAACATGCTCGTTGCCACACTTTCGGGGAATGCTTCCCAGAGCACTTTTCCCAGAAGTGTTTTGCGGTCCTGTCGGATCAATTTTTCCGCTTCCGCGTTCATATAGGTGAAGCGCCAGTCGGTGTCCAGGGTGTACAAGGCATCGGTGATGCTCTCTTGGAACGTTCCCAGGCGTTCGGTGAGCTCCAACAGCCTTCCTTCCGCCACTTTGCGCGCATCGATGTCCTTGCCCACGAGGTAGATCAGGCCTTCAGCATCGGGTAGCGATGTGGACCATGCGTACCAATGCGGATCCCCCCTACCATCGAGAATGCGATACTCGGAATAGGCTTCGCGTCTTCCTGTGCCGGTCGATGCCAGGATATCGGTCGCGGGTCCGACGTCTTCCGAATACACATGTTCCAGGAAGGTGGTGCCGACAAGCGTGCCCTCCGGGTGGCCCAAGGCTTTCTCCCACGCCGGGTTCACCTTGTGGATCATACCCAGGCGGTCCACCACGGCCAGCAGGTCCTGGGTCAGGGTGAAGAAATTGCTCAACTCCTGCTCGGTGCGACGTTTGGCGAGTTCCGGTGCCGAGCGTTGTGCCAGTGTGCGCAACAGGGTGATGGTACCCGCTGGCAAGGATAAACCTGCGCGGGCCAGCAGCACGATCACACCAAGCGGCCTGTCGCCACCGTAGATCACCGGCACGGCGATACCGTCCTGGATCCCCAGCTCAGCGGCCTCTTCGCGCCGCAGAAATCCTTGTTGTTCCGAAAGGTTGCTCCACTGGATCACTTCACCACTTTGCCAGGCTTCACCGGGAAGTCCCTTTGTAGGGTTGATCCGCTTGGTGGAGAAGATCTCGCTGATCATCGCAAGTGCAGGCTCATGGGCGTAGCTGCCGCGCAGGACCAATTCCTGGCCCAGGCCGTCCAGCAACCACATCTCGCCCACGCTGTGCCCGGTATGCCCGCACACCAGTTCCAGCATGGCGACCAGGCCGGTTTCAAGGCTGCTACCGATGGCCAGGAGCCGCGATGCTTCGTGCAGCATTTCGCTGCCGGCCTGTTTTTCGCGCTCCTCCGTCACATCGTGCATGGCACCCACCATGCGCACCGGCGAACCGCGCGGATCGAAGATCACTTCACCCCGGTCCTGCACCCAAGCATAGGTACCGTTGGATCGTTGGAAGCGATATTGCTCCGACCACGTTGCACCGGTGTTGCCACGGGCTGCTTCCTGGAGGCTGAGCACCACATGTTCACGGTCGTCCTCATGGATGCGTTCCGACCAGGCTTCCGGGTCCTTTTCACGCACTTCGGGGTCCAGTGCGAAGAGCGTGCGGAAGCCTTCGCCCCAGAAGAAGGTCCCCTCCTTGATATTCCAATCCCAGTGGGCCTCGTTGGCCACCCGCGTGGCCAGCCGATACCGTTCGTGCGCCTGTACCAAGGCTTCCTGTGCCTTGATCCGATCGCCGATGTCGGAGTAGAAGACCGAGATGCCTTCGGGTACGGGATAGACCCGGACCTCGAGCCAGGTGTCCGTTACGTCATCGTGGATGTCCGCCGAAACCGGCACCCGTTCCACCATCGCCTTCTGGTACAGCTCATGGAAACGCTGGCCTCTGGCATGGGGGAACACGTCCCAAATGCTGCGGCCCATGAGCCGCTGCGCGGGGAGCCCCATTGCTTTTTCGGTGACCCCGTTGCTCTGTACGAAGCGCCACTCGTGGTCCAGGGTGAAGAACCCATCGGAGATGCTATCGATGGTGCTTTGCAGGCGGGCCGTGTTGCGCTCCAGCCTGGCTTCGATGTCCTTTACCGCAGTGAGATCACGGGCGATGCCATAGCGTAGTTCCTCGCGCTTATCGAAAGAGGCGGACCATTCCAGGGGCACGGCATGTCCATCCTTGTGCCGCCAGTGGTTCCGGTAGCCCACCACACGGGTGCCACCCATCACGCGTTCGGCCGTCGATAGCGTGTCCTCGACCTCATCCTCCATCAGGAAGCGGTGGAAATCGGTGCCGATCATTTCCTCGGGCAGGTAGCCCAGCAGAGGGTACGAAGCAGCGTTCACACTACGGATGATCCCATCGCGGGAGATCACACAGATCAGATCGCTGGAGCACTCCATCACCTTGTTCAACTCCTCCAGCGCACGCTCGGCGCGCTCCTTCAATTCGGTGAGCTGTTCCTCGTGGCGCACCCGCTCGGTGACGTCACGGGAGAGCACCGACGCGCCTGTCACCACACGCTCCACAAGGATCGGATGCACGCTTACTTCGAAGTGCCGGATCTCGCCCGAGCGGGTTCGGTGCGTTCGGGTGAAGTTCACATCCAGCCCCGCATGCACCTGTTGCTGCGCGCGGTCGATGATCTCATGGTCCGCCACCGGGAAAAAGCTGCGCACATCATCGCCGGGTGCGACCTCCCTTCCGCTCATGGACTTCGCGAAACGTTTGAAGGACGCATTGCAGGTGATCAGGCGCCGTTCCAGGTCCTGGCTCCAGAACACATCCTGGATGTTGTCCACCAGGGCACGCAGGTCGGCCTCACGCTCCTCAAGCGCCTTCTGGGCAAGGGTCCGGGCGGTGATATCCTTCGCCTCCACATAGATCCCGGTGACCCGCCCGTCGCGGGTCGTGGGCTTGTAGTGGAGTTCCATGAACGGCCCCTGGCCCTTGTGGCCCATGTCGTACGCATACTGGAACGAGGCCCCCTGCAGGATCTTGGCGTACATCACCTTCAGGTCTTCAATGCGACCCGGTTCGGCAATGGTCAGGATCGACATGCCCACCTCCAATTCCGTACCCATCAAGGAGCGGGTGCGCTCGGCGGCAGTGGCATTGAAGGCGCGCAGCTTCAGTTCCGTATCAAGCAGGAAAAAGCTCTCGCCCGTATGGTCCAGAAGCACGCCGAGATCATCGGCGCTGCGGGTGTAAGCGTCCACCACCGCCTGCTGCTCCCGCGTATCGCGCAGCACCAGCACGTGGCAACCGATGTCGGGGTCCTTGGAGGCATCGGCCAGCGTACCCTTGCAGGACACATAGGCTCCGTTGGCATGGTGGAGCCGAAGTGAAACCGGCTTTCCTTTTCCATGGCCGTGGGCGCGTTCCAAGCGGGCCATCAAGGCATGCAGCTCCAGCATGTCATCCGGATGTACCAATGTGCGCATCTCCATGGCCCGCAAGGCATTGATCGGCATGTCGAGCACGCGCTCCAGCGATGCACTGGCGTGGCGGATGCGACCCTGTCCGTCGAACAGGAGCATCAGGTCATCGCCATGGGCGTCGATGGCCTTGGTGATGCTCTTGGTGGTGATGCGGGGGAGGCGCGTCATCAGGGAGGTGCAAGCGGAGGATGCGGGTGCCAGTGCGTGCACACGGCGCACTTCACCGGTATGGGGTGATCGGTGGTTTATTCCTTGTCATGCGCATGGGCTTCGATCGCCGTGAAGTGGTGTTGGGATGTGCACGATGAGCCCATTGCTACAAAGTGAGGGTGGACAGGGTGTGGATCACGGCGAAACCCCGTGGTGTTTTCCACAGCGCCCTGTTGGCCTGGGCCGCGAATTCCTGATGCCGCCGGGGTCCATCGCGCACCCGTTCCGGTCGATCGGAAAGAATGCATCATCATCTTCGTTCGCCATCTTCACCGCTCGCTTTCATTGGATGACCCCCCGGATCGCCCGCCTCTCGATCATCGCCTGCGTCGCCCTGCACACGCTGATGCTGGCGGCCTACTCCTTCCCACAAGCCATGGTGCCCGAACGATTGCGGGTGATCGGCCAGTGGTATGCCCGGCCGGTGTTCCACCAGCAGTGGAAGCTCTTCGCACCCGATCCACCGCGTTGTGCATGTGCCCTGCAGGTGCGGAGCGGGGAGGGGGAATGGCGCGATGTGGAACACGGTGCGCAGCACTATTTGGAACGACGCATGGCCCGCAGCCTGTGCCGCTACATCCAGACCCATGGTGAGCATTCCGTTCCAGGAGCAAGGGCCGTCGTCGTTGCGCTGACGCACGCTGCACGGCCAGAAGCAAGTGCTTTCCGGATCGTCGAGCACTGTGTTACGGACCCCTGGCGACCTGCCGATCGCAGCACACGGATCACTCCGCTCTTCGCGCCATGAGCATACACACGGGACCTGTGCTGCTGTTCCAGCGTGCGTTGCACCTGTGGGTGCTGCTGTTCCTCCTCACCGCCATACCGGCCATGGATGCGCTTTGGCTCGATCCGGTCTCACCACAGCATACCACATCCGGACCCCGCCATGCCCTCGTACAGCCCTTCCGCGTGTGGTTGCCCGTGGGGGCCGCACCCTTGCTATTGGTGGTCACGCTGTTGTGCGCGCTGTGGGGTGTGTTTCGTCCGATGCGGCCGTGGACCGCCATCGTCCTTTGGTTCGGCTTCACCGCGTTGATGGACCTGGCTTTCCTGGCAGGTAGCGGCGGGCAGCAGCTCATCGCCAATTTCCTTTTCTGGAACATCGGCCTTGCCTGCGCACATGCGCACATGCCCCCATGGGCACATGCCCACATGCCCACATGTGCACATATACGGGCGTGGCTGCCCTCCCTTTCCTTCTGGATCATCCGCCTGCAACTGCTGCTGGCCTATGCCGCAACAGCCGCGCACAAGCTGAGTGGCACGCTTTGGATCGAGGGCAGCGCCATGGGCATCGTCGCCACGGATCCCGCCTTCGGACCAGGGTGGATCGCACAGTTACCGTTGCTGGGCATGGTGCTGAGCTGGCTAGTGCTGCTCTTCCAGATCACCTTTCCGATCGCGGTGTGGTACGGGGCCGTGCGTGTGCCGTGGATGATCGCGGGCATCGTGTTCCACCTGGGTACCGCGCTCTGGATGGAGGTGCCCGAGATGGCCTTCGCCTTCCTCGTGGGCTATGCCATCTGGCTATCGGAGGACGAGGCCTGCGTGCTGCTACAGCGCCTGCGCATGCGTCGTGCTACTTCGGCTCCAGCCACGTGAACTCAGGGCTGCGCGGGATCCGGTCCAGTCCTTCACAGGCCAGGGCAGGCGGGGCGCACAACTTGCGCAGGCGGGTATCCATCCAGGCACCGTCGATCACCAAAGTGGCGCAGTAGGTACCATCCGCCTTGCTGAGCAAATGTTGGAATGAGAAGCGCATGTGGTCCCTGCTGAGGTGGCGCAATTGCAGATCGATCCATACTTCATCCTCCAACTTGATCTCCCGGCGGAAGGTGCACTCCTCGCGGAACAGCACCGGACCGAAATGGTGCTCCTTCATCATCGCCAGGCTGATGCCCTCGGCGGTCAGCGCGTCCATGCGTTGTTGCGCACCCAGGTCGTAGTACACGCTGTGGCGCAAGTGGAAATTGGCGTCGATGTCCGCCCAACGCAGGTTCAAGCGGCTGCGGAACGGTGCGGTATCCGACATTATCGCGATCAGCTTGTCACGGCCCAGCCGTAGAGTGGTTTCAGGCGCATCATGCCGTTCACCTGGAAGCGCACCCGGTTCAATTCCTGTTCGTCGGCGTTGTGGCGCAATGCGGCATCCATCAATTGCACCACCTGCCGGGAGTCGTTCTCCTTCAAGCCGCGCGAGGTGATGGCAGCACTCCCCACCCTGATACCGCTCGTGACGAAAGGGCTCTGATCATCGAAGGGCACCATGTTCTTGTTCACCGTGATGTCCACCGCGCCCAGGGCACGTTCGGCGTCCTTCCCGGTCACCTTCTTGTTGCGCAGGTCGATCAGCATGCTGTGGTTGTCGGTGCCGCCGCTGATCACGTCGTAGCCCAGGTCCATGAACGACTCGGCCATGGTGGCGGCGTTGGCGATCACCTGCTGTGCGTATCCGATGAAAGTGGGGTCGAGCGCTTCGCCGAAGGCCACAGCCTTGGCGGCGATCACATGCTCCAGCGGCCCTCCCTGCGTGCCGGGGAACACACCGCTGTCCAGCAGGGAACTCATCATGCGCACGGTGCCCTTGGGTGTCTTCAGCCCCCAGGGGTTCTCGAAGTCGTTGCCCATCATCACCAGTCCGCCACGCGGGCCGCGCAGGGTCTTGTGCGTGGTGGAGGTCACGACATGGCAGTGGGGCAGGGGGTCGTTCAGAAGCTTGGCGGCGATGAGCCCGGCGGGGTGGCTGATGTCGGCCAGCAGCAATGCGCCCACCTCGTCGGCGATGGCACGGAACGCGGCGTAGTCCCAATCGCGACTGTAGGCGCTGGCACCACAGATGATCATTTTGGGTTTCTCCTTGCGTGCCGCATCGCGCACCTGGTCCATGTCCACACGCCCGGTGGCCTTGTCCACACCATAGAAAGTGGGCTTGTACAATTTGCCGCTGAAGTTCACGGGACTGCCGTGGGTGAGGTGCCCGCCGTGGCTGAGGTCGAACCCCAGGATGGTATCGCCGGGCTTGAGGCAGGCGAGCATCACCGCCGCGTTGGCCTGCGCCCCGCTGTGCGGCTGCACGTTGGCCCAGGTGGCTCCGAATAGTTCCTTCAATCGGTCGATCGCCAGTTGCTCCACCTGGTCCACGATCTCGCAGCCACCATAATAGCGCTTGTGCGGCAGGCCCTCGGCGTACTTGTTGGTGAGCACCGAACCCGTGGCCTCCAACACCTGTTCGCTCACATAATTCTCACTGGCGATGAGTTCCAATCCTTTGGTCTGGCGCCATTTCTCCTGATCGATCAGGTCGAATACCCGGGTGTCTCGTTGCATACCTGCTTTTTTCCTTGGGCCGTAAATGTAGCGAGGCGGCGATAGCCACGGCCGTACCGGCGCAGGGTGAATGCACCATAACACGCCGGACTATCCCGATGCATATGTATCGGACCTTCAGTCCTCCAACGCATGCGCATGTCACGAATACCGGCACCTTCGGTGCCGGCTGGTATGTATCGGGCCTTCAGACCTCGGTCACCAGGAGGACCGCGGCTTCAGAGCATGGCAACGAATTGGAACGTGAGATCTTCAGCCTTAGGTCACCAGGAGGAACGCGGCTTCAGCACTTGGCAACGAATTGGAACGTGTGTCCTAGGGTCCTCGGTCACCAGTTGTAACGCGTGGCTTTCAACCCCAGGTCTCGCGTTTGAAAAAGGTCGAAGGGCCCAAGGCCCGACACATACCTGCCCATGGCATCGCCATGGGTCAGGAAGCGAGATGAGTGGTGAGGGCTAAAGGCCCGTTTCCCATTCTCGTTGCACAGGCATGTGCGCAAAGAGAAACCGTGCATGGACGGGAATGAACGTGAATAGATCCAATGCATAGCTCATCACGAGGCCAGGAATGGCGGCATTACATGCCCGTCCATTCACGGTTGAGGTCGGTAGTTGCAAACAGTGCCGACCCGATGCGTGGGGGCCTTGTACCATGATCGGAACCGATAGCCCCGACACATTCCCGAATTGATGGGCATACACGTTCGATCACTCCCTACACATAACCCCTGTCACCATGGAATAATTTGATGCGTTCGCCCTGCGTACCTGCGACCCATGCCGGGCCTCTGTGCGAACCTCATTCCTGCGACCGCCCGGGCCGCAACAAGGATCCCGCCCAGATGAAGAAGAGCACCACGGGGTACTGCAGAGTGTGGAGCAGTTTCACGGCGATGGCACCCGGTACGGTGCGACCCGGCGCCACCAGGTACAACAGCAATGCTGTTCCGCCGATCGCGCCGAAACCCGTGATGATCGCCTTGCGGTAACGATGGTCGCCGAAGAGCAGCCGTGCCAGCAGGATCGCCAGCACCAGCATGGCCAGCACGAACAGCAGGGCCAGCGCCCACTTCAGCACCAGCAATTGCCCATGGTCCATGCCGGCCACCCAGCCTCGGAAGAGGGAGTGGGCGTAGGAGACCCGGCGGTGGTTCGCCAGGAAGTCGAGCTGGTAGTTGAGATTGAGGAAGAGGAACTCGCGCAGTGCGCCCAGCAGCACGGCCACCGCGAAGATCACCACGATGCCGGTGCGGCGTCCCATCATGCGCGGGCTTCAGGGAGCACGGTGGGTGCGAAACGCTTCACCCAGATGTACCACAGGAGGAACACCCAGCCATACACGATCACATAGAAGGTATAGTCGTGGTTGAAGTTCAACAGCTCGTAATCGATGGTGACCACGATGCACAGCGCCACGATCCGGAGAGCGTTGATCAGGTGGATGGAGAGCAGGCCGAGCACGGCGAACCAGCTCTTGTGGCGCCACGGTCCCGGGTAGGCAATGAGAAAGATGAGGTACACGGCGAAGAGCCCCACCCCGTTGCAGGGGTCGCCGATCCACAGCAGGTGGCCGCCCTGCACGCCGATGGTGCGCAGTCCTTCGGCATTGGCCGGTTCGGGGATCAGCGTGTAGCCGATGCCTTCGAGGATCGCGCCGGACAACACGATCAGGTTGTCGATCACCGCACGGTCCAATGCGCCGTGGGGGTGTAGTACGAACTCGTAGAGCAGATACCAGCACAGGTAGAGCAACCCGGCGGTAAGGAAAAAACGAAGGATGGGATCGCGCTTCACCACCGCGCGGGTGGGAAGGGAGGTCATCAGTGGGAACGCTTGCGGGCGCGTCGGAGCTCCAAGGCCTTGCGGCCACCCAGGAGGGTGCCCGCGGCGATCAGCAATCCAAGGCCGCCATCAATGGGAATGCACGGCGGTGGCCAGCACGGGGGTGGGCCACCGATGGGAGTGGCCATCACTTCCGATGCGAAAGGCAGGAGGGAAAAGGCCAGAAATAGACTGATACGGTACACGTTCTTCATGGAGCGATCGTCACCAAGGGTGCCAAAAGTAGCAATTCCAACCTCACGGCGCCAATCCATTTCAGATCGGCGAACCCCAAAGGTGGACAACGAAGCATTGACTCCCGACATGCTTCCCACCCCAGAGACCGGAACGGAACGGTGAAGGCCAAGGAACACAAGGGATCCATCCATAGCCTTCCCCGCATTTCCGAAGCACCCGCGATGCGCAGGTGGCACCTATATTTGCCGACCCTGATCCGGGCCGCTGGGGTCCGTGCCCGTCCACCCTTGCCGGTGGGCGTTGCCTGAAGGGTGCACATGGCCGCCAACCGACCACAGACCCGCGGGAGCATCATCGATGCCAAGGACCTGCGGTTCATCCTGCGCATCGTTGCCAAGAACTGGTACTTCGTGGTGGTGGCCCTGGTGCTCAGTGCCGTGCTCTCCTACCTCTACAGCTACAAGCTGCCCGATGTCTACGGCGCCAGCACCCAGATCCTGCTGAAGGACCGCGAGGTCTATAATTACCAGACCCAGATGCACACCAACATCGGGTACATCGGGGTCTACGGCGATATCGTCAACCAGAAACGGGTCCTCACCTCCTACGACCTCATCAACGAAACGCTGGACAAGCTGGACTTCGATGTGTCCTACTACATCGTGGGCCGCTTCAAGACCTCGCCGGTCTACGGCACTCTGCCCTTTACGGTGAACGTGGACCTGTTGAACCAGCGCCTGTACGAAAAGCCGATCGACCTGCGCATCGTGGACCATGGGACCTTCGAGGTGAGCTATGACATGGATGGGGAGATCCGCAGGAAGATCTTCCCCTTCAACGAGTGGGCGCGCGACAAGGACATGGTGATCCGAGTGGACCTGGCCAGCTATGTACGCGAGGATGCCATGGCCGACTATACCGCCACCGATTACCAGTTCATCCGCCACAGCCGCAACAGCATGGTGGGCCGCTACAAGAACCTGATCCAGGTGGCCAACCATGATTTCACCACCATCCTGCAGGTGACCGTGGAGGACGAGGTGGCCACCCGCGCCAAGATGTTCCTCGACAGTCTGTCGCTGGTGTACATCAACTATACGCTCCAGAGCGAGATCGACATCAACGAGAACACCCTGGTATACATCGACCGCCAGTTGGAGGAGGTGAGCGCGATCCTGGAGATACACGAGGATGAACAGGAGGCCTATCTGGTCAACAACGACATCCTCAACCTGGGCCGCGAGGAGAGCCTCTACTTCGAGGAACTGTTGAGTTACGACAACCAACGTAGGCGGCTCGAGATCGATCTGCAGGGACTCGATGCCCTGGAGCAGTACGTGATCAACAGCGACGAGGAAGAGCTGCTGCCACCGGCCGTGTACATCATGGACGACGGCTTCCTGCGCGGCGCCCTGGGCGAATTGTACGGCATGCAGCTGGAGCGCAACCGCATGCTCTTCGATGGTACGGAGGAATCCCCGGCCATCCTGCGTTTCGACGAGGTGGCACAGATGAACCGCGGCAACCTGCTGCTGTACATCAAGAACTCACGCGCGGCGCTGCTCAGCCGCATGGACGATTACACCGCGCAGATCAAGGACTACGAGGCCATGCTGCGCCAGGTGCCCAAGAACCAGCGCGACCTGGTGAACATCAAGCGGCGTCTGCAGGTGAACGAGAAGATGTACCTCTTCCTGCTGGAGAAACGCGCCAACACCGTGATCGCCCGCGCGGGCATCATCCCACAGACCAAGGTCATCGAAAGCGCCCGCAGCATCGGCGTGGTGCGGCCCGACAAGACCCGCATCCTCTACACCTTCCTCATGGGTGGGGTGCTCGTCTCGTTCATCGTGGTCTTCGTGCGCATCATGTTCTACGACCGCATCGAGAATGCCGAACAGTTGAAGGAGATCACCACCCTGCCGGTCTACGGCGAGATCATCGCCAGCGAGAAGGCCGAGGAGAACTACGTGGTGGTGGACAGCGACCCCAAGGCCGCCATCACCGAAAGCTTCCGCACGGTGCGCACCAACCTGGAGTACATCCCCGGTGAGGAAGGCAAGGGCAAGGTGGTGATGGTGACCAGCTACCGACCCAACGAGGGCAAGACCTTCTGCTCGGTGAACCTCGCCTGCATCCTGGCGAAGGCCGGCAAACGCGTGCTCCTGCTGGAACTCGACCTGCACAAACCCAAGGTGGCCGTGGGCCTGGGCATGAGCAGCACCAGCGGCCTCAGCAACGTGCTCGTGGGCCGCGTCCCCTGGCGCGAGGCGGTGTTGCCCACCCAGTTCGACAACCTCTCCGTGATGCTCGCCGGGCCCACACCGCCCAACGCCTCGGAACTGGTGCTGAGCAAACACCTGGTGCAGATCTTCGACGAGGCCCGCGACCTCTACGACTATGTGGTGGTGGATACGCCGCCCGTGGGCCTCATCACCGATGCCTTGTTGATGATGCGCCATACCGACGCCACCCTCTTCGTGGTGAACACGCGCTTCGCCAACAAGGACCACGTGACCAATGCCATGGAAGTGCTGGGCCAGAACGCCGGGCGCAACAGCGGCTTCATCCTCAACGGCGTGCGGATGAAGAAGAGCAAGTACTACTACAACACCAACTACGGCTACGGCTACCGCTATGCTTATGGATACGGCAGCGGCTATGGCTACGGCTATGGATACGGTCGCAAGCGCCGTGGCAAGGAGAAGAGCGACGGTTCGAAACCCGACGCCAGGGACTGAGCCGGCGGGCACAAGCACACGACGATGGGGACCCCGGGGCGGCAATGGGACGTGGTGATCGATCCACAGCGGCCCTGGTGGCAGCTTGAACTGGGCGAGATCTGGCGATACCGCGACCTGATGTGGCTGCTGGTGCGCCGCGACCTGCTCGCCGTGTACAAACAGACCGTACTCGGTCCCTTGTGGCAGGTGGTGCAGCCCCTGCTCACCTCCATCATGTTCGCCGTGATCTTCGGTCTCATGGCCCGCATGGCCGACGACAACGTGCCGCCGCTGCTCTTCTACATGGCCGCCGTGGTGCCCTGGACCTTCTTCGCCAACATCATCAACCGCACAGGGCAGACGCTGGTGTTCAATGCCCTGCTGATGACCAAGGTCTACTTCCCGCGCCTCATCGCACCCATCGCCACGGTGGTGGCCACCTCGGTCAGCTTCTTCATCCAACTGGCCGCCTACTTCGCCTTCGCCCTGGCCTACCACCTCATGGGCAAGCACCCCTTCCCACCCGCCTCCGCGCTGCTGATGTTGCCGCTGCTGCTGGTGGTGCTCATGGTGCTGGGCACCGGCATCGGCCTCATCATCACCTCGCTCACCACCAAGTTCCGCGACTTCACCTTCCTCATGACCTTCGGCGTGCAACTGCTCATGTTCATGAGCCCGGTGATCTTCCCCCTCTCGCGGGTGCCCGAGGGCAAGCTGCGCCTGGTGATCGAACTCAACCCCATGACCCCTGTGATCGAAGGCTTCCGTGCCGTGCTGCTGGGCACGCCCATGGACTGGAGCACCCTGCTCTACGGGGCTGGCTTCGCCGTGGCCACACTGGTGCTGGGTACCATCCTCTTCCAACGCGTGGAACGCTCCTTCGCCGACATCGTGTAGCATGGCAGGGCAGGCCGTCATACGCGTGGAGGATGTCCACAAGCGCTACCGCCTGGGGGTGATCGGCAGCTCCTTGCTCACCGAGGAGGTGGGTGCGCTGTGGGCCCGCATGCGCGGCCAGGCCGATCCACGCTTCCCCATCGCCACCGAGGCCGAGGCACAACGCCGGGGCGAATACTTCTGGGCGCTGCAAGGGGTCTCCTTCGATGTGCAGCAGGGCGACATCCTGGGCATCGTGGGCCGCAACGGCGCCGGCAAAAGCACCATCCTCAAGCTGCTCTCGCGCATCTCGCTGCCCACCAAGGGACGCATCATGCGCAACGGCCGCCTCAGCAGTCTGCTGGAAGTGGGTACCGGTTTCCATCCGGAACTCACCGGCATGGAGAACATCTTTCTGAACGGTGCCATCCTGGGCATGCGCCGCGCCGAGATCGTCTCGCGCCTCGACGAGATCATCGCCTTCAGCGGCATCGAGCACCACATCCACACACCGATCAAACGCTATAGTAGTGGTATGAAGGTGCGCCTGGGTTTCGCCGTGGCCGCGCACCTGGATCCCGACATCCTCATCGTGGACGAAGTGCTCGCCGTGGGCGATGCCGAGTTCCAGCGCAAATGCCTCGGCAGCATGCGCCGCGTGGCCGACAGCGGTCGCACCATCCTGCTCGTCAGCCACAACGTGAACGCCGTGCACAGCCTCTGCGACCATGCCCTGTGGATGGACCGTGGCCTGGTGCGCATGCAGGGCGGCACCCACGAGGTGGTGCGTGCCTACCTGGAGAAGTACGCCGCCGTGAGCAGCGAGCGCACCTGGGATCCCGACAAGGCACCCGGCACCGAGGCCCTGCGCCTGCTCGCCGCGCGCGCACTTTGCGATGGTCCCGAAGGCAGCTTCCGCACCGACCTGCCCATCCGCCTGGAGTTCGAAATGCAGCATCCCGGCGAGGGTGATGATGGCCTGGACATCCAGCTGCGCGTGAGCACCAACAACGATGTGCTCGCCTTCGTCTCCGCCATGGGCCAGGACAGCGACCATGCCCTGTGGGTGAAGGGCCACAACAAGGTCTGCTGCACCGTGCCCGCCCACCTGCTCAACGAAGGTG
>JBGTIB010000039.1:0-6143 GCA_041745875.1 Flavobacteriales bacterium
CCAACACCGTGGAGCCTGTCTTTTTCTTGCCCATCGTCGTAGAGGTTTTGGTTACCTCTACACGACGGATCGTGCGCACTATCTTGGCACCTATGGGAGCACTGAGGCGGCTTCAGCTACCGAAGGTTCGGTTCAACATGCCATTATCCCCAACAACTTGTATTTCTCTTCTCGCCTCCTCTCCTTTGTATTTCTCCACTATTTCTACTGTCATCGAGTATGGAATGTCTTCATCAAGCCCCATGAAGTCTTGGTCGAGAAATTCGTCAAAAGAAATGACCTTGATCAGGGCTACGAACTCTGCTCCTTTTGCTGTCCGGCTGAATGAATCATTCCAAGCCACCGAACAACTGCATGCAAGAAGTTGCATGGTGTAAAGGGTGCAGAACGATAATGTCAAGAACACCTGTTTCATTTCCCGTATGATTGCGCCGCTACGTCACTGTCGCTAGTATGGGGTGCTAAACCGCAATAACCTCTGTTGTCGGCACAGCCCGAAGATAATCGCCACGCACCCCTTCCCCATCCTCATTCCTTAAACACTATCTTCTGCCTCCTCCCCTTCGCGAACTCCGCCTTCAGGTCGAGCTGCACGACGTTCTGGTTGCTCATCTTGTAGGAGAGCACGAAGGCCATATCGGTGACATTGATGAAGGAGGTGTACACCGTGCCACCGATGCGCCCGCCTTCCACGGCCCGTGGTGCCTGGCCCGCCTGCCCGAAGGTGTTGCCTACGCGCAACAGATCGATCGGCTCCCCGCTGCGTTCCAGTTCGTTCAGCCTGCGTTCGATGGAAGCGTGGCGGTAACAGGGGTAGTTCCCGGCTGCTGTGTCGGAGAGCAGGTAGTTGGTCATGATCAGCCGGTTGCCCTTCATCCAGTGCAGCTTCCGTTCACCGGCCACCCATTCCACGATCACCGCTTTGCCGCTCCTGTCGCCGAACATCATGTGGCTGTTGTGCAGCGCGACGCGCTTCAGCTCCAGGTAGGCGAGGGCCTCCTCCACCGTGGCGCATTTCGCGAGGATCTCGTCGCCCAAGTTCCCTTTCGGGCCACGATAGCCGGGGATCCTCTCCTGCTCGGGCGTCACGGCCGCATCGAAGAAGAGCCCCGCTTCATTGATCCCGCCCTGTGCGAAAGCGTCCCAGCCGTACCACAAACGCGCCAGTCCGCTTTTCGATGCGGGTTCGATCTGGATGTAGGCCTTCACATCGTACCAGTAGTCCTCGTTGTTCACCACGTACACCTTGCCGGAGGTGGTATCCACGTAGTACAGCACCGAGCAGGCCTGGGTGTGACTGTACCCGAAGGACCACAGGCAGAACAGGAGGGTGACGAGCCGGAGGGGGGGCATTCGGGGTTGTCAATGACGGTGCATTTCCAGGCTACTGGGAAAATGCAAACCGCATGACGAATGTAGTGGGGGTATCCATTTCAGATACGCGACCATGACCGTTCCTGATCCATGTGGCGCTGGGGCAAGGGGAAGTTCACGTCATGCAACGGCTGAAGGGCGGTCATGCGTCACTCCCTCAAACCCCTCATCCATGCTTCGGCCTCACACCCTTTTCCTCGCTTCCGTGTTGGCCCACTTCACCTGCTACGTCCATGGCCAACAAGACCTGCACTGCGGGCACCAGGGGAGCCTTGACCCAGAACTGATCTCGCGCGCCATGGCCGCTGTAGACCTGCGCGATGGTATCCGCTACGTAAAGACCCGCGTGGTGATCGCCGCGATCGATGATGGCATGGGGGGAACCACCTTGGCTGCCCAGCATGCCGATGTCCAACGCGACCTGGACCATGCGAACGAGATCTTCGCAGCGAGCGGCACCCAGATCCAATTCCAAGTGTGCGCACCGTACGAGGTGGTCGTAGATCAGAACCTGTACAACGTTGGCGGTGACTTGTCCATTTTCAACCTCTACAGGGAGCCCGGCTTTGTGAACGTGTTCTATGTCAGACAACTGCCCGGTGGTTTCGAAGGTTCCGGCGGGTTCGACATTGCCTCGGTGATCTTCAGCACACAAAGACCTGATATCCTGGTCCATGAACTGGGCCATGTGTTGGGCCTACAGCACACTTTCGGGCCGGATGAACTGGTGGACGGCAGCAACTGCCTCACCTCCGGTGACGGGATCTGCGACACGCCGGCCGATGGCGGCTACTACCTCCCCGGTGTCCACATCGACCTTTCCACCTGCACCTACATCGCCACGGAAACCGATGCCAACGGGGACCTGTACAGCCCCATGCTGAACAACATCATGTCCTATTCGCCCTGCGCAAAGGACGCTTTCACGCCAGGGCAGGGCCAGTTGATGCGCTACGTGTTGGACAGTGTGATGACCTACCTGCTGCAGACCCCGAACGGCGTGGCGATCGAACCGTTCCCCCTGGCGTTCTGCGCCCATGACGAGGCTTATCCCGTCAGCGCCACACCCCTGCCCGGCGCATTGTCCGGGCCCTTTGTACAAGACGCCACACTGGTGCATGCGGGCAATGCGGGGAACACGGGCTACGTGATCCATACGCCGACCCAGTTGCCCGATCCCGGCTTGTTCGAATTGGTGGATGCCTTCAACCTTCCGGAAGCCCTTTTCCCACCATTCACCCTCCCACAAAGCACGGACAGTCTGCGGCAGAGCTTCCGCGCCGGTCGGGATGGCGGGTACAGCCGCGTGGAAGTGCGCCTGGCCAGCGATGTGGACCTGAGCTATCGCCTTCGCCTGTACCAAGGCACCGATCTGGACCTGGTCCTGCTGCACGATACCATTGCCCCATGGCCCGGCCCGGGCGAACACCTTGTCCCCTTCGCCATTCCGCAGACCGTGCAATGCATCAGCGGCACGGACTACAGCTTCGTGGTCACGGCGAACGCACCGTTCACCGTATTCCCCTTGGTGAGCGGGTATATCGAGCAGGCCACCAACAACCTGTCGCCGTACAGTGTGTGGTTCAACACCCGGGTATGGACAGAGATGCCCTGCCAGCAGGCCATCCGCTATTACACCATCAAGGCTGTTCCGGAGCGGCCGGTGCTGAACGTGCCCCTTGCGCTTTGCCACGCCGATGACAGTCAAATAGTACCCCTTTCAGCGCCGGATGGGAACACCGCTTCCACCTTCCTGCTGAATGGCCTGACCACCGAAGGATTCAACGGCTTGGACCTTGGCATAGGCACACACCTTCTCCAACACATCTACACCATCGATGGCTGCACAGACACGCTTTCCCAGGCCTTCTCCGTGGAAGGACCGGTGCCATTCGTGTACCCGGACATTCCCGCAATCGTTTGTTCGGAGGACGCTCCCTTCGTGCTTGGCGCCGAGCCGGATCTGGGCGTGTTCCTGGTGAACGGGCAACCCACCGAGATCCTCGACCCACAGCAACTGGGACTGGGCACCCATGTCATTACACACGTCCACGAGAACGCCCTGGACACCATCACTTTCACCGACCAACAGTGCTGCCCTGACCTGTACACCTTCAACGCCTTCCTCACCGTGGGCACCACGGCCTGGCAGGCTTTCATCCCGCAATTCGCCGGAGAACTCGCGGAACTCCGGATCGGTCTTGAGCTTTTCGGCTTCCAGCGCACGCTGGCCGTCCACCTCCGCGCGGGCCAAGGCCTTGGCGGGCCCATCCTGCTGGCCGATACCATCGACACGAATGAGCACGATGGACGCTTCTTCAATGGTGCGGCCCTGCCCATGGTGCCCGGCAACGAGTATACCTGGAGCGTGGAGCGGCTCGATGCGGACGAGGGTGGCGTGCAGCCCTTTCTCCGTTACTCACCGTTCGATGCCTACCCACAAGCCGCATCCTTCGCACCCGGCGTGGACGGCGACATGGCCCTGTGGTTCCAGGAGCTGATCACCCAGCGCTTCGTATGCACGGACAGCACCCAGATCGATGTGGCCGTGGAGATCTGCACCGGTGTGGAGGAATTGACAAGGCCGTCGCTTGGCGTGTACCCCAATCCGTTCCAAAGCCAACTCACACTCCAGGGTCTGACCGAAGCCGCGTCGTTCAGCCTGCACGGTGCTGATGGACGCCTTCTGGAACAAGGGGTGTTGCAAGCCAGCCCAACAAACACACTTGACCTGGGTCATCTGGCCAGCGGGACCTACCTCCTGCGGCTTTGGACCTCACTGGATACGCGGCCACGGAGCATCCCGCTGGTGAAGGTGCCGGGGCAGTAGGTCTTACACGCGGACACAGGGCGAACGCTGGTCAGGCCCTCTGTTGGAGCGCGGCGGCCAGCCAGGCATGGTGCCACGATGACCTTTATCCACGCTGGACCGTTGGCCCATGCCATCGCCACGCGCCCCGTAGCTTCGCGCACCATGTCCGGCGCCAAGCCCACCATCGAAGTGAAGAACCGCCGTGCGGGGTTCGAGTACCATCTGCTCGACATAAAGACCTGCGGCGATATCGTGCAAGAAGCCATGCGCCAATTCATAATGGATAGGCCATCCGCCTATCTTCGTGGGCATGGATACCAAACCCCGCAACAAGCGCCGCAGTCGCCTCAGCGCGTTGGTAAGCAGCGACAACAAGCGCCGTCTGCGCCAGACCAGCAAGAAGCAGGACCGCAGCATGACAGCTGTGTTGGATGAGCTTCTGAGCACCTTGCCGGAGGCCGGATCACAACCCCTGAAGGTTGGCCCGGGGCGTGGTGCGCAGTGGCTCAAAGCCAATCTGGGGGCCTTCGCAGGACGCATACGCCCCGAGGACTGGCAACGCAACGACCGCTTCGGGCATCTGCTACGCAAGCATGTGAAGCAATGAAACATGTGCTGGTGGACGCCAATGTGATGCTCGATGTTTGGCTTCGTGGGGAGGCGGGTGCCAGTGCAGCGGTGATCAAAGCCGGTGCAGAGGGCATTATCCACCTTTATGTGACCCCAGTGATCTTGGCCAACACCCATTACTTCCTGGCCCAGTTGAATAAAAGCAACGCAGCCCGGAGTTGTGCCGCCTTCCTCGATATCGCCGCAGTGTTGCCGCAGCCAAGCGACACGTTGCGGCAGGCCTTCTTGAGTGGATGGACGGATACGGAAGACGCGATGCACTATTTCGCTGCGCTTAACCACGCGCCTCGGATCGGCTATCTGGTCACCAACAATGTAAAACACTTCAAGGCCGCTACGGAACTCACGGTCATGACCCCGGCAGCCTTCGTTGCCAAGTACCTGAAGTGAACCCGTTGACACGGCGACCAGGTCGGTTCATGACCCGCGCATGGCGGCTTTGTGGGGATGATGGTGCTGGATGTGGCGTTGGGGTGAGGGGGGCTAGCGTTCCATCGGTTCCCGAAATGCGGCGGCGCGGCCAACAGACCCGGACCGGGCACCCCCTTGTTCTCGCCCTACGGTACCGGGTTGATCCTCTTGGGCCGGTGGAACCAAGTGGGACACTGATCCAGCTCGATCATCTGATCGTGGGGGACGGCCTGCATGAGTGCGCCAAGCCGGCCAAGCGTGATCCCGCGCTGACCGTTCTTCTGTATCCTGCCCGCGGCGCTCCACGCCGGGTGGCCCGGACCGTTGTAGATCTCCGCCACTGAGAAAGTGCGATCCAACCGCAGCACGAGGAGGTAGTCCGGCTCGCTGTAAATGGATACCCGCTTGCCCTGGGTGAGCTTGATCTGGACGTTGCGTCCCTTCGGGCACGTGGCATCGTGACATTGTGAGGAACCCGGCAAGAGCACAAGCCTATAGAGTTCCGCCGCCAGCACCTCACCGATACTTCCCACGAGATGACCATCCATGGTGAATCGTCGGCCGGGGTAGAGCTCCTCCAGTTCCTTCACGGCACCAACAAGTCTACGCACGGTCTCAAGCACCTTACTGCCGCTCGACACTGTCTTCATGTCCGATGCTTGAACGATAACGGGCCTGCGCTTGCCGCAGGCCGCCTTTCGTGATCTTCTTCTTGAACGAAATTGTCATGCTTCAACGGGAGTTGTCACCGGGACGAAGGCGGCTTGCGGCAAGAGCATGTTGAACCGAACCTTCGGTAGCTGAAGCCGCCGCAGTGCTGCCATAGGTGCCAAGATACACAGTGCGGCACGTCGAGTAGAGGTAACCCAAAACCTCTACGACGATGGGCAAGAAAAAGACAGGCTCCAAGGTGTTG